>NZ_JRJZ01000110.1:0-20724 GCF_000800875.1 Cetobacterium sp. ZWU0022 | reverse complement strand
TGTTGGGCTTGATTTTTCTATGAAAGAATTGTTCGTTAGCTCTGAAGACCAAAGAGCTGACTATCCAAGATTCTTCAGAAAATTAGAAGCTAAACTCGCTAAAGCTGCGAAAGAACTATCTCGTAAAGTTAAATTCTCTAACAATTGGAATAAGGCTAAATTAAAAGTTGCTAAAATCCACCAGTCTATAAAAAACAGTAGAAAAGATTTTCTCCATAAGTTGTCAAAAGAACTAGTTACAAAATATAATGCGATTATCATAGAAGACCTCAATATGAAAGGTATGAGTGGAGCATTAAACTTTGGTAAATCTGTTTCTGACAACGGATGGGGCATGTTTACAGTTATGCTCCAATACAAGGCTATGTTTTGTGGTAAACAGGTTATAAAAGCTGATAAATGGTTTCCATCTTCAAAAACTTGTTCAATTTGTGGAAACATTAAAACAGAATTAGCATTGTCAGAAAGAGTCTATAAATGTGAAGAGTGTAACTCTGAGAAAGACCGTGACTTGAATGCAAGTATAAACATTCGTGAAGCTGGTAGAACTCTATTAGCTTATTAAGATATATCAGGAGAGGGACTCTCCGTAGAGCGTGGTCAATATATTTTAGATTGCTAAGATACTTCCCACGAAGCCCCACCCTCTATTAGGATGGGGTAGTTCACAAAGCTAAAAACTCTGGAAGGGATTGTATTATTTTTGAAGGAAATAAGATAACAGCACCTTGACTTTTGTTGCACATGTTTATATAATGGAGTAATGAATTAGTGATCAATGGGAGGAGCTTTGAAAGGATACATCAGGTTTTTAAATATTTCATTTCTTTTGTTACTAGTTTTTTCACTTTATAACAAAAGAAATTTTCTACATTCAGAGATAACTACATCAATAGAACATTTTAATAGCAATTTTGACGAAAAGATATACACATTGAAAAATGAGATAAATTTTCTAGATAAAACAAGAAAACAGTTACAAATACCTGAGTATAAAACAAAGGGGCGTATAAAGTATTTCAAAGTGAATGACTATGGGGTTTACTTTGATACAGCTACAGTGATGCCAGAAACATATGAGTATTATGATATAGGAGAGGGAAAAGCTCATCTAAATAAAAGATTTGATGACTCTCTTATAGGTGTTGTATATAATAAGGTAAGAAAAGTTGAAACAACCAAACTTTACGAAGAGAATGCAGATGTGTATCGTGGTAGAGGGGATATTGTTTTTGTAGATATATTTGAAGAGAAATGGGCTGATGTCCTACAAAATAGCATGCTATCCAAATCGTTTTTCAAAAATACAAAGAGTGTCTCAAGAGACAATATAGAGTTTATACTCTATGATTCATATGTGGATAGAATATATGGACTGAGTATGTTTTCAATTGTGATACCGGTCTATGAGATGATTGGAAATAGAGAGTTCCTTCGTGGAATCTGGTATTTTGATTTTAATAATAAATTTTTTATGAGTGACTTAGAGAGATTGAAAAGTAAACTTCATCTAGATATTTTGATTATGGATTCTAAGGATAAACTGGTGACTTCAACTGATCCGAAGTTACTGTTTAAAAATGTAAATCTAAATGATTACTATATCTATCCGTTGAATAAAACGAATTATAAGATTTTAGTGAAGAAAATAAACCTAAGAAATCTTTTAGATTACCAAGAGATAGTATTTATACTGCTGATATTTATTTTAAGGGTTTACCTTTTGAAAAGAGAGCGTTTGGAAAAAGAGGTAAATAGTTTGAAAATAGCGGAACGAGTTAGAAGTCATATGATGATGAGGGATTCGTTGACAAAACTTTACAATAGATATTTTGTTGAAAAGATTTTGACATATCCGATATATGACTGTGGAGTTGCTTTGATAGATATAGATTATTTCAAAAGTATAAATGATAACTATGGGCATGATAAAGGGGATCATGTTCTTCGTGGAATCAGTAATATTATAAAGCTTTTAGGTGGACGAAATGTCCATGGGATACGTTGGGGAGGAGAGGAGTTTCTCATCCTTTTCAAGGATACAAATAGATATGAGTTGTTGAAAAAGTTGGAGTTGATTCAGATATCTATTAAAAAGTTAGATCTTTTAGAGGAAAGAAGTATAACAGCTTCGATTGGAGCGGTTGTAATGGACATAGATAGTAAAGAGAAACTTTATGAAGCTATATCTGAGAGTGATAAAAATCTTTATAAAGCGAAATCAGCTGGAAGAGACAAAATAGTTATGTAAAAAAAGCCATCCTATCTAAAATAGGGTGGCTTCTTCTATATTTACTGGTTTACTGATATAGTAACCCTGGGCGTAATCAACACCCTGCTCTTTTAAAAATTGAAGCTGCTCTAAAGTTTCAACTCCTTCAGCAACGATTTTCAGATTCAACTCTTTTATTAAAGAGATAAGATTTTTATACACAATAGTTCCACGATCTCTATTTAGTTCGATAGAGTCAAGAAGTGACTTATCAAATTTAACTATATGTAGAGGTATAAGTGGAAGTATTCCAGCTGTCGAGTGACCAGCCGTGAAATCATCAAGTGATATTAAGAACCCTAGATTACTAAGAGCTGTCATCTTACTTATAAGATCTTGTATATCTGTTATGAAAACCGATTCTGTGATTTCAACTTCAAAGTATTTTCCAGAGATATCATGTTTATCAAGAAGATTTTTTAACACAAGAATCAAATCCGCTCTTTTAAATGTAACCACGGATATGTTAAATGACATTCTAAAATCCTTAGGAAGTCTACTTTTAGCAGTTCACTTTTAACAAAACTGATAGCTTTATCAGCCACAGCATAGTCAATTTTATGAACGAAGTTAAATTTTTCAGCTACTGGGATAAACTCAAATGGAGGAATAACTCCAAGAGTTTCTGAGTTGTAACGAGCCAAAGCTTCAGCTCCAATAATCTCACCAGTTTTTAAAGATATCTTTGGTTGGAATACAGGAAACACTCCATCGATATTTTCCTTTAAAACATTGAAAAGCTTCTCTTCCCGCTGTTTGCTACTTATGAATTTCTCATCAGCCACACGATATCTAAAATCCTTTTTATTCTTAGCATCAAACATAGCTAAGTCAGCATATTTGAATGCGTCTGTAACAGTTAGAGAGTCATTTTTCTGACAGAACCCAACTGAGAAAGAGACACCATATCTCACCATGTTTGGACAATACTCAGGATAAAGTCCTAACTTTTTGATTATGTTTTGTACATCATCATTAATAAATCCATAAAACTCATCTCCAGAGATTCTAAATATCTTAGATTCTTTGAACATCTCCTTTAAAAAGTCGGAAAACTCAACGATAAGAGAGTCACCAAACTCATGACCTAAAGAGTCATTTACCTTTTTAAAGTTATTCAGATCTATAGCGAAAGCGTATCCAACAAAATCACTTTCTAAGTTAGAGCAGAAAGAGTTAAAAACAAATCTATTTGCTAAGCCTGTAAGTGGATCTTTTAAAAGTTCCTGCTTATGTTTTTTCTCTATATATAGTTTTACCAGAGTGAAAGCTGTACCTACAACAAGAATAAAGGTAAAAAGATAGAAAAGATTTTTAATCTTTTGGGTAGTGTTCATAAGGATTTTATCTTCAGTATCTTTTTGAATCATAGAAGCCTTCACTATATCCTCTTTGTTTGTCAGATGCAGCATAGCTTTATCAAAGATGTTTCGTAATATCTCGTTTTGTTTATTGAAAGCCATATTTACAGGGACATTTTCAAAGAACGATACATTGTACAGTTGAGGGTCGAAGTAGGTGTTGTTAGCTGTTAAAATATTGTCGATTCGTCCGCTACTTAAAGCTCTCATTAAAGTTTCAAAATCTTCAAATGTGGTTATGTTATCAGAGATATCATATCTAAGAGCTATCTGCTCTTCGACACTGTTACTTAAAACTCCAAGGGTTCTATTAGCATCTGTTGATGTTTTTGGGTTTACAACATAAAGAGGTATCTCATAGATTTTCTTTGAGAAAAGAAAGTCTCTACTTCTCTCTCTTGTGTGTGAAAGAGCCATCATATGGAACTTTCCATCGAGCAAATCCTGCAGAGATTTCGGATGTCCAGAAGTTTCATCTATAATCTCTATATTCAGTAGGTTTCCAATCTGATTGACAGTGTTTGGAAACACTCCTTTGTATGTTCCATCCAATTTAGAAAGGTATGACATCAAGGTGTTGTATTCGCCCTCATAGACAACCTTTAGATTGGGAAGTTCCATAAGGTATTCCATCTCCTCAAGAGTCAAAGAGTTATAGAAGTTTTCTAAGGCTAACTTTTTGTTTATGTTGTGTAGAGAGTTTAAAAACTTATCACGATACTCCTCGTTTAAAGCTCTATCAATTATAGGTATCAGTTCTGAGTAGGTAGGTGAAATACCGATAGCTATTCCACCAGAGTTACTGATTTTTACACCGAAAGCTGAATCGTAAAGAACCGGCGTTGGTGTTAAGATAAACCTATCTTTATACTCGTTTAAATCATTTACTTCAATAAATTTAGCTTTGATATCGTTATTTTCTAAAATAGCTGCAGCATATTTTTTATATGTGTGTCCCTTTGTGACATAGATCTCTTGACCTTGCAGTTCCTCTAAGGTATAGAACTGAGTAGTTGTTGAAACAATAAAAAGTGTTTCATTGAATATTGTATTTGTAAAATTTAAAAAACGGTTTGCATAGTTCTCACGATTTATAAGTGAGATAATATCCACACTTTTATCTGTGATTCCTATTTTTAACTCGTAGTAGGCTTCTGTTTTAAATTTTACATTTAAATTTAAATAGTTTTGAAATAGATCTTTTATAATCTCATTTAAAGAGGGTTCCTCTTTTGAAGAGATATTATAAAACTCATTGTCTAAAAGTCCGACTGTTATCTCTTGTGTTCTTAAGTTGTTTAAGTATGCCTCCTCTTCTATACTCCTAGGGATGTAGGTTTTACTAAAGATGAGAGTAGTTAAAAGAAGAAAGAGCAGAAAGATTTTTTTTATCATAATTTCCTCACTTTTGAGCTGTAATTTGAAAGTTAATATATTAAAAAAGTATATCATATTTCCTAGAAATAGGGAAGATGGAAACAATATGAAAAAAGAGATTAAAAAAGAAGGTAAGTTTAAATGACTAAAAATTCAGAAAAAAAGACTAATATATGTTATAATAAAAAATAATTATATAAAAAAGGGGGGCTTTATGAGAAAAAAAGTACTATTTTCTATAAATACTTTTCTAGTAGGGGGAATAGAAAAAGCTTTAATAGAGTTACTAAAAAATGATGAACTAAAAAAATATGATTTAACTCTTTTGATTGGATACAATTTAGGAGATATTCAAAAATTAAAAAATCAGATACCAGAACATGTAGAAATTAAATATATTTTAGAAGATGAAATTTATACTAAAGCAAAAAGAAAAAAAGCTTTGGGTACTCTATCAAAAGTTGAAAAGATTTTAGACGAATCGATATCATGGTTGAAGAAAATAACTTTTAAAAAAAGGTTGTTACAGATAATAAAAAATTATGATGTTTTGATAGATTATGATATGACTTTAGCTTCTTATGCAAAAGAGATATCTATAAAAAAAATAGCTTACTGTCACTTTAGTTTAAAGCATTATAATCGTGGGATAAAGAGCAGACAAGATAAGTTAGGGAAAAGACTAAGCTATTATGATAAAGTAGTTGTTATATCTGAAGATATGAAGAAAGAAGCAGAAATGGTTTTTCCATATTTGAAGAATAAGTTAGTAAAAATTTACAATTCTTTTAATCTAGATGAAATAGAAAGGAAATCTCAGATTTGTTTGGATGAAGAAAAGGTATATTTAGAAGATAAATATATCTTGGCAGTGGGAAGATTAGAGGAAACTCAAAAAGATTTTACTTCTCTTTTAAGTGCCTATTCATTGATTCATGAAAAAATAGATGAGAAGCTCTATATAATAGGAGATGGAAGACATAAAGAGCAGTTAGAAAAACATGCGGATAATCTAAAAATAAAAAATAAAGTTATATTTTTAGGGTTTAAAAATAATCCTTATGTTTGGATGAGAAATAGTTCTTTGTTTGTACATAGCTCTAAATTTGAAGGACTTCCGACCGTACTAATAGAAGCACTGATATTAGGAGTTCCGATAGTAGCGACAGATTGTCCAACAGGACCAAGAGAAATTTTAGAGGATGGACAAAATGGAGTTTTAACAAAAGTTGGAGATGTAAAAGCATTAGCTGAAGGTATAGAGAAGATAATATTAAATAAAGACATAAAAAAACAGTATTTATTAAAAAGTAAAGAATCTGTTAAGAGATTTGATGGAAAAGTTGTAATAAAGCAACTAGAGGATTTATTTTAGGAGGAATAATGAAAATTTCAGTAATAGTTACAGTTTATAATAGATTATCTTATTTAAGAAACATGATAATCTGTTTAAACTCACAAACTAAAAAACCATATGAATTAATAATCGCTGATGATGGATCGCATGAATCTGTTCAAGAGATATTAAAAGAGTTTTCTAATTTGGAGTATAAAGTAAAGCATGCTTATCAAGAAGATAAAGGATTTAGACTTGCGGCCTCTAGAAATAACGGAGCTAGACAAGCAGAAGGAGATTACTTTGTTTTTATGGATCAAGATATAATATTTGATAAAAATTTATTGGAAGAGATAGAAAAGCAAGCTAAAAAATCTACCTATTTAAAGATGAGAGCGATATATGTGGATGAAGAAACGAAAATATCAATTGAAAAAAGAATAGAGAAAAATGAGAATTATGAAGATTTTCTTTTAGAAATTAAAGATAATGAAATAGAAAAAAATGAAAAAGGTTATAAAAAAGATAAAATGTATGTGTATCTTTATAAGTTGGGTCTAAGAAAAAGAGCTGCTAAAGTTGTAGGGCTAGGATTTGGATTGTATAAAGAAGACTATTATAAAATAAATGGATTTGATGAGAATTATGAAGGATGGGGGTATGAAGATGATGATTTTGGTAATCGATTAACATTTTCAGGAATTTATGGAATCCCATTGAAAACAAAACATCCAATGATTCATATGTATCACAAAGAAGCTCCAAGTAAAGGTAAAAGTTTAAATGAGGATTATTATAGAAAAAAAAGAAGTGAATATTTTAAGAAAAAATCTTTATATTGTGAAAAAGGTATATTGAACAAAGAGGTAAAATGATGATAAATGAAAAGCAGTTGAAGTTTTTAAATTTATTAGGAGAGGGATGTGTATATCTATTTATAATTAGTTTATTTTTAAATAGAGAAACAAATTTAAAAGTTGGTTATATTTTACAAGGGTTATTTTTTTTAAAATTAATATTTGATAGAAAAAATATTAAGATAAAAGGTAAAGAGGTTTATAGAAGTTTTGGGATTATACTTGTTCTAGGTATTTTAATGAATCTATTTGTTTCTAAAAAAAATGGTGTGAGTATATTTTTTAATCAAAATATTCATTTTATATTTGGAATGGCATTTCTTTCTTTTATAGATGATATGAAAAAATTGAAAAAAGTTTTGGGGATAATATTATTAGGAAGTTCATTGTTGGCAATATCAGAGATAATTAATATAGAATTAACGGATTATAGTAAAGCAAGAACGAGACCTCTAATAATGATGGGGGCAGTACTTTCGACAATTTTATTTTTTGAAAATTTAAAAACTTGGTTAATTCAAAAAAAAATAAACTATAATATTTTGATAATGGTTCCACTTATACTTACAACAATTGGTATTATGTATTCAGATTCAAGAATGGGTTTTTTAGTTTATATAATATCTATAGGGTTATATGGAGTATACAATTTAACATTATATAAATTGAATATAAAAAGTTGGAGTTTATTATTATTAGTATTTTCTATTTTAGCTGGAGGAATTATATTATCCATGCCAAAAGAATTTGAAAGTAAAATAAAGACATCTTTTCAAACAAAAAATAATTTTTCGAATGAAGCTAGATTAGTTATGTGGCAAGGTGGTCTTTATGCTTTTTTAGATAAACCAATAACAGGAGTTGGAAGTGCAAAAATAGATACTCAGCCATATAACATGAAATCAGCAAAAGAGTACAGCACAGAAAATAAAAACGGATATATGCAGGAAGTTTTTGTAAATCAAAAACAGTTTTCAGAGCATCATAGTATATATGTTAATTTCTTATCACAGAATGGAATAGTTTTAACTTTATTGTATTTATATCTATTTTTTATTCAGATTCCAAAGAGATTTTTCTTGAATAGAAAAGATAAGACAACTATATCAAGTTATTTTACAATGGCTTCATTTTTAATATATGGTGTAACTTGGAGTGTATGGACAGTATATTCTGTAGCTCAAATACTTTTCCAAATATTTTTGGCAATATTTATATTATCAACTGAAGAGAGAGGAGAATAAAAGTGAATAAAAAACTTGAAATCCCAATTTTAATGTATCATAGAGTAATTAGAGAAAAAGATGAAGAAGGGGTATTTGGTACGTATGTTTACGAAAATGAACTGAGAAAACAGTTTGAATATTTAAGATCTGAAAATATAAAACCGATAACTTTTTCTGATATAGAAGAGGGAATATTAGATAAAAAAAATAAAGTTGTAGTACTAACTTTTGATGATGGATATTCTGATAACTATACAATCCTATATCCATTATTGAAAGAGTTTGGATTTAAAGCCGTTATTTATCCAGTAACAGAAGAGGATTATAATTTGTGGGATAGTGAAAATAAATCTAATCCAGAAAAAAAGTTACAACTTATGAGTTGGGAAGAGATGAGAGAATTAAACGATTCAGGATTAATTGAGTTTGGGGCACATACAAAAACACATTGTAATTTGTTAGAAACAAATAATCAACTTTCTTTTTTAGAGATAGAAGAATCTAAAAAAACTTTAGAAAAAGAGTTGGACATAGAAGTACTTTCTTTTGCTTATCCGTATGGATTTTTCAATGAGGAACATAAAAAAATATTGGAGATAGTTGGGTATAAATATGGAGTAGCAACAGCAAGTGGGCCGGTTGATTTTTATGAGGATCTTTACCACATAAGAAGAATAGGTATTTTTAGTAAAGATGATATAAAAAGATACAAAAGAAAAGTTAAAGGAAATTACAATACTAAAAAAGTAAGAGATGAAAAAATAAAAGACTTTAGAAGAAAAATAAAAGGTATTTTTGGGTGGGGAAAATGATTGAAAAAAAAATACATTATATTTGGTTTGGAGGAGAAAAACCTTCAAAAGTTGAAAAACTTATTAATTCTTGGAAAGAAAAATTACCAGATTATGAAATTATAGAATGGAATGAAAAAAATATAGATATAGAAAAAGAGATGAAAGAAAATAGATTTTTCAGAGAGTGTTATACAAGAAAACTTTGGGCTTTTGCTTCGGATTATATAAGAGTAAAAGTTATGTATGAAAATGGAGGTATATATTTAGATACTGATATGGAAATATTGAAGTCATTAGATCCGTTTTTAGAAAATGAGTTTTTCATAGGAAAAGAAAATAGAGAAACTATAAGTTTTGGAATTGTAGGGTCTATAAAAAAGCATAATTTTTTTAAAAGAATGTTAGAATTTTATGAGAGTGAGATTTGGAGTTCAGATCTATATATTGTTACAGGAATTGCGAGTTATATTTGTAAAAAATATAAACAGGAATTAAAAGATATAAAAATTTATGAACCAGTGTATTTTTATCCCTATACGCAAGATGAAATTTTGACATCAGCTCATATAAAAGAGGAAACTTATGCTATTCACCATTGGGGAAAAAGCTGGGGAAAGAATTCAGCGGTATATTTTTTAAAATATAAGCATATTAAAAGTCCGTTAAAAGAGATTAAAATATTTTGTAAATTATTTAGAAATTATATAAAAAAATAGTACTTGGGGGAAGAAAGAGGAAAAATGGTAAATGTTTTAGATTATTTTGATGATGAAAAAATAAAGATGAAGGATTGTATAGTGAACAATCCGAAAAAAAAGTTTGTATTTAGAGAGGTCATTGGTAATGAGGTGTTTTTTATAAAAAAATACACTCCTCATGGAAAAAAAGCCTTAAGAATTAATTTGTTTGTAAAAAGAGATAGAGCAGAGCACTATGAGTATATATCAAATGAACTGAAAAAAATAGATATTCCTCATATCGAGCCATTAAAGGTCGTAGTTAAAAAGAAAAGTTTTTTTAAAAGAGAATCCTTAGTTGTGACTAAAGATGGTGGAGAAGTCTTCGAAGATGTATTAAGAAGGTTAGAGTTGAAAACACAAAAAGAGATGATTGATATATATTTTAATTATTATGTAAAAATGGCAAAAAATAAGATTTATGTAACTGATTATAATTTATCAGGAGCTTTGATAGGAAATGATGGAGTTATTAGATTGATTGATTTTGATGCTTATAAAAAAAGGTATTACTTAACAAGGAGATTGAAAAATCGTATACTAGAAGAGATTCATAAAGGTAATGATTTAGAAGTTATAGGTGGTTTTTCCGAAGAGATAGCAGTATATATGAAAAATAAAATAAAGCAAATAATAAAAGAGATAGGTCTGGACTAAATTTTCCAGCCCCTATCTCTTAATTTTTTTTTGTAAAATTTTATTTTTTGTAATAAAGAATTTCTTTTTAAAATTTTAAATATGAAAGCAAGGTAGTAGAAAAAATTCTTAGGATAAGGATAAATCATATCATCGTAAGAATCATACCACATTGTAATCATATCATAGTGTGCTCTATAGTTTCCAAACCAAAATGAATCCCCTTTTGTATCTAAAATTTTTATATCATTTTTTTTATCAAAGATAAAATTACTAGGATTAAAATCACCGTGATAAATATGTTTGCTGTGTATAGATTTCATAAGATTAATAGCTATATCTTTATGATGAGAGTCATTCTTTATCTCGCCATCTACAAACTCCATTAAGATAAAAGAATCTACAATGAAACCATTTTTTCTTTTATTTGCTGCAAGAAAAATTTCGACAAACTCTTTAAAATTATAATTATAAATAAGTTTATTGATATTTTTTAAACTTGCTAAAGCTTCTCCATCTTTAAAAAAGGAGAAGAGTTGTCTTTGAGGGATACGATATTCATTCCTAGGTTCTTTTAAAACATATTTTTGGTTTTCAATTTCAATTATTGCAACAAAATTTCTAGGAGTATCTTTTAACTTAGATACAATAGAATATTTTTTATCAATAATAAGTTGAGCTAGATTAATATATTTTCTATCAAAAGTGTAAATATTAAAATCTTTATATTTGTTTTCAATCATAAATTTCTCCATAGTTTTTTATATATTTTACAATTAAAAAATATAAAAGTCTATTTTAAAATTTAAATCCCTAGCTCTTTTTTTAATCTCTCAGAGAACTCTTTGATTAGAATAGGATCACATTTTATAGATTCCTGTTCAAACTTTAAAAGAATCTCTTCGGGTTTACAGCTTCCGATTTTAAAATAATCGGCGTAGTATTCAACTCTACTTTTAAGAACTCTACGGTCTTTTTCAGCTTGAGTGCTTTTAGTTTTCGCTCTAAAATTCCAGCGTCCTGATGCAGCTAAGATAAGCCCTGCATTTAGGTTTGAACAGAACCCAGCGTCAAACTCTGATTGCATTTTTTTGTATAGCGAAACAAACTCCTCTAAGGTGATATCTGGTGCTTTTTGAAGTAGATTGTTTTTAGTATTAGAATCCAAAACCTCATCCATCGCTTTATGTAGAGTTAGTTTAGTCTTTTTTTGTTTGTTAATATTTTTATTAAACTCTTTATTAGTATGTAGCGGATTTTCCGTAGTCGGAAATATCGTATCCCCATTTTCCGTAGTCGGGATATCGTTAGAAAAAGGTAGTTGTGAATTAAGCTGTTCAGCTATATCTTCAGATTTTTTCTCTTCAATAGACTCCTTACAGTCGGAGATGTAGTAAAAAATCTTCTGTTCACCCTTTTTTGCAAAAATAGTATTGTTAGATGATTTGTAAAGATAGCTATTCTCCTCAAGCTCTTTTATTAGTCTTGCCATTTTTTCTCGCCCTAACTTCAGTTCTTTACAAAGAGCAGGAGGTTTTATAACCCAATCTGAAGGTTTAGAAAGTAACTTAGACCCAAGAGCAACAGCACCTAAAGAGAGATTAGGATCATTTAAGAATGTATTGCTTATAATTGTAAAGTTCTCCTTTTTCCGATTTTTAAGGATGAATTCCATAGAATCACCCTAGCTAGCTTTTTTAGATGTAATTGATTTTATGATTTCAGGTAGTGCGAAGTGTACAATAAAAGCCTCGCGAGATATAAGTTTTTTATGAGTAGACTTAGATAGATTAAGTTCATGTTTTTCAATTGTGTAGTCGATAGATTTTTTGCTTAAGTGTAGATATGTTGCTATGCAAGATTTTGAGAACAAGCTCTTTTTCTCTGAAGTAAGAACTTTTCTTAAAATTGTTTCGATATGTTGCTGAAGTTGTTCTGGTGTTTCAAAAGTGTTCGCGGAAATTTTACGTAGTGTTAGCAGTGTAGAATAGATAGATTCATTTTTAAAATTTTTCATAAGATACCCTCCCTAATCGTCGTTTAAAAGATAAAAGTCCAATAACTCGTCTACTGAAATTCTCCAGTAACCTGATTCTTTTTTCGTATTATTCGGTAGATTATTGCAAATAGAGTATAAAGTTGAATTTGATAGAGATAATAGATTTGCAGCTTCTTCAACAAAAATAACATCCCCAAAAGAATCTTTAATCATTTTTTTCACTTCACTTACGTTTCTCATCAACCCTCCTTTTTTCTTCAACCTTGAGATGAATATTACTACATGAATTCCAAAAAATCAATAGGTAATTAAAAAAAAGTTTGGAGACTATGAAAACTACTAAAAAATAAAACACAAATATTAAAATTTAAATGAAGAGTGAGAGTTTGAATAGTGATTTCTCTTTTTTTCTATGTTATCATTAAAACATCTCGGGATAAAAATAAAAAACAAAGTAGGAGGTATTAAAATGACAAACAGGGAAGTAAAATTGATTTTAGAAAGTGTAATTGAAAAGACAAAGAAGTCGGTTGAGAATGAGAAAAACTATTTAAGAGAGTTAACAGATGACAGATCTTTATTGATGTACATTGAGGTAATGCAAAGTGAAAACCAACCTCTACCAGAAGATTGTGGATATGAGTCATATACAGATTGGAAGACTCAGATAGAGAAAGAGATAAAAACAGGAGAAAACTCTTTAAGTAGAATAGGAACAGAAAAGGCGGAGTTAGTAGCATTTGAATACTTCGTGGCGAATGCACCAGAGGCGTAGGCCTATGATAAAATTGCTGAAGATAATATATATAATCCTTTCGATAGCTGGAATGGCAGTTACAGGAAGTAATACACTCGTTTTAAAAGAGATAGGAGTGAAGGTGAGTAGGCTTAGTAATATACCTGCAGTAACTTCACACTCTCAGATACACATAAATTGATTTTGGGATAGAGAAGAGCGAAAGCTCTTCTCTTTTTATATGCCTAATTTCAAAATAATAGAACTTAAAGTTTGAAAAAAGAACAAAAAAACATTTAGATTTAAACTTGTTGAAGATTTTTTGAAATGAAATAAAAAAACTTCTACTTTTTTTCATACTTAAAAAATGTTATAATATCTCTGGAAAATAAAATTTTAAAAGGAGAGGGGAAAATGAACCACGGAGTTTCTACAGAGTTTAGGCATGACGATGATGAGATTGATTTGATTGAACTTCTATTGATACTAGTTAAAGAGAAGAAAACAATCGCAATCACAACGATTTTAGTTACTTTTATGGCATTAGGAGCAGCACTTTTCGAAAGAAATGTTTCGAAAAAAGTAGAGGTTATCTTAACACCTAAAATAGAAAACTTTAAGCAGAGTGATATTTTAATAGGAAATGTATTAGAAAGAACTTATACAAAAAATGATATTAGGGGAAAAAACAAGATAAGTTTAGATGAGTTTCGTGATGAGTTTAAAATAACAGGGATTATCCCAAAAGAGATAGAGGAAAAAAGAGACTTCTTAGCAAAGTCAGGAGGAACATTAGAGTACACTCCTACAAGCTATAAGATAGATTTAAGAGTTGGAAGTATTGCTGAAAGTAGCAGAGTTTTAGAGAATTATGTTACTGAGTTAAACTCTTACTACAGATCTCAAAAAGAGTCTACATACAAATTCAAAAGTTTTGATGCAAGTATTTTGGATGACAGTAAATATAACTATGAGGATTACATAGCTATTCTAGAGAGTAGAAAAGGAGCTTTGAAAGAGCTTATAGCTGGAAGAGAAAGGGAAAAGTTAAACTATGTATCTTATGGATTTGGGTATAGAGAGCTTCAAATCCAACTGCAAAACTTAGAAAATATAAGAATTGCAGATTTGAAAAACTATCTTTTAGCAACAAACATTGTTAGAAATAAGGAGAAGTTTAGCAGTGAGTTTATAAACAGAAAATTCAGATTGGAAACAGAGATTAAAGAGAAAAAAGAGGTAGCTAATAACTACAAAAATCTTCTGAACTCATACAGAGTTGAAAATAGCAATATGGTTATTCCAAAGGGAGTGAAGATAACTCTTGGAGAGAATGAGAAAGAGAAATATTACACTGAACTGATGGACAACTATCTGAAAACAGAGAAAGAGGTTCTACTTCTTGAAGAGACGTTAAAAGAGCTGATTTATATAAATAAAAATCTAAAAACTGGAACTGAAAGTGAGCAGAGATATATAATGGATTCTTTAAGAAATATAATAGCTGCATATAACTCAATAGTAGCTTCTGCAAATAGATTGGAAGCAAAAGAGAACTATATCGAGAATGGAGAGTTAATTAAGGTGGCGTCTCCTGTAGAGGTGACTTCAAATTCAAAAGCTAAACTTATTTTAGCAGTTGGAGTTGTAATGGGAGTGTTCTTAGGGATAATGATGGCATTCTTAAAAAACTTCTATCACTCGTTTAAAAAAGCCAGTAAAGGTATGATGGCTATAGCTATGTTTCTGTTTATAGGAGTTAATAGCTACTCGAAAGAGGAGATTACAATAGGTTTCACTCATAAAGAGATGAAAGAGGGATTAAATCCAGATAGAACTCCATTTGATTTGAATGAGACACTATTGAAAAATTATTTAGTTGGAAAGTTAAATTTAGATACTGCAGAGTTGAATAGAATAACTATAACTTCGATTTCTCCAAAGGATAGTATTAGAGTTACAGAGAGTAGATTAAAAGCTGGAGATAAGGATTATCTATATCTACCTACAGAGTATTTAGTGACTTTGAATCTATCTGATTCTAACTTAGAGAAAGAGATAAAAGAGAGATTGATATCTGAGTTTCCAAAGTTTTATATAGAGAACTTTTTGAATCTTGGAGCTGGGAAGGTAGATTATCTAAATAGTTACAGTAGCTACAGAGATACTTTAGGAACATTTACTATTCTTATGAATGGTTTAAAAGCCGAGATAGAGCAGAGAAAAGTTAAGGCACCTACAAAAGAGATATTCTATGAGTATAACAATTTAAGTGTTGAGCTTAGTAAAATTGTAGATGTTAGCTATAGAGATACGGTTAACTTTATTAAATCTAACAACCTTGTGAAGGATGTAGAGTTAGAAAAGATATATCTGATTGGTGAGAATAGATATATAAATCTGAGCTTGGAGTCATTAAAAACTGAGAAGAAGACTTATGAGGATGTTCTTAAAAACTACTCTGTTGGTGAGAGAGGAGCACAGGTTTTAGAGAGTGGAGATCTAGCTATGAGTAGAGACTCTGGACTAAGAGAGAAGCAGTATATAGAGATATCTAAAACGTATTTAGAGAATCTGAATAGAGAGAATAGTTTAAGAGTGAAACTGATAGAGAATGAACGTAATTTAAAAGAGATGAGACTACCAACAGAATCTGAAAGCTCTAGAGTAGCTGCTGAGTTAGAGAATATTCAAGCTGAACTGAACTTCTTAATAGAGAGAATGGTAGCAGTAGAACTTAGAGATTATAGAAGAGAGTATGTAGGAAGTGTAAAGGTATTTTAGTTAGAGGGGGAATAGAGAGTGAGGCATAGTCAAAATGCTAAAGGAAGAATACTATATACGACAGCTTTATTTCTTTTATATGAGTGGATTGTAAGGGGAATGAGGTTAAGTGTTAATACATCTGTGTATGGACTGTTCTTTATTTTGATTTTATCATATTATATTTTTGGGATATATACTCTTAGAGAAAGATATAGTGTGAGAGATGTATTGGTGTCATCAATACTGAATGGTCTTATATTTTTCATACTGTTGATATTCCATAAAGAATCTGAAATTATATTCTGGTTCTTTACATATACAGGACTACAAAACTTATGTAGATTTATACTTGGAAAGGTATATAAAAGTAATATAAGAGTTGTGATACTTGGAGATGAAGAGAAAGAGCGTAGAGTTAAAAAAGCCATTATAGATGATGCAGAGTATAGTTATATAGGATTTTTGAGTAATAAAAATAGTGATGGACTTGGAAAAATAGATGAGATAGAGAAGATTGTAAGTGAATACTCTGTGAATGAGGTTATTTACTTAAAACAATTTGAAGATACTCTTCTTGATAAAATATTTCAATTGAAGCTATCTGGAATTAAGGTTTGTGATTCAGAAACATTTTTACAAAATGTTGAGGGAAAGATAGATGTGGATAAGATATCAAAGCAGTGGTTTTTAAGGTCAAAAGGATTTGATGTATTGACATCATCTTTAGATAAAAGACTTAAAAGAGCTATGGATATTACCTTGGCATTTATAGTATTTTTAGTTGGATTACCATTTATGGTACTAACATATTTCTTAGTTAAATTGGATAATCCTAAGAAATTTTTCAGTAATCCAGCTTTCTTTAAACAGAATAGAATAGGGATAAGCGGAAATGTGTTTCAGATAGTTAAGTTTAGATCGATGAGATTGCATAATCCTAACGAGCATTCGAAATACGCTTCTGAAAAGGATGATAGAATAACAGCAGTTGGAAAGTTTATTCGTAAAACAAGATTGGATGAACTACCACAGATTATAAATGTTCTAAATGGTGATATGAGTTTTGTAGGACCAAGACCAGAGTGGGATGAATTAGGTAGAGATTATGAGAAGAAAATAAATATGTATAAACTAAGATATGCTGTAAAACCAGGACTTACTGGATGGGCACAAGTGATGTATCCATATGGAGCTAGCTTAGATGATGCAAAGAAAAAGCTAGAATATGATATCTATTATATAAAACATCAGAATATAGCTTTGGATATAATAATATTATTTAAAACAGTAAAAGTAGTTTTATTCGGGAAAGGAATTTAAATGAAAAAGATAAATGTAGGTTTTTTTGGTACAAGAGGATTAGGTAATTATGGTGGATTTGAAACAATTGCTCAAAAGTTAAACGAATACTTGGATGGAGATAAATTTAATTTATTTGTATCTCAAGAAGTCGAAGATCAAGATGAAGAGTATATTTTAGACAAAATAAATTCTAAAACAACGGTTATTAAACAAAAAAAAAGTTGGATTAAAACTTATAGTAAAGAATTGGATAATATTTTGAATGAAGTAAAGATAATCAATAGATGTCTAACGGATAATCCTTGGGATTTGGATATAATACTTCAATGTGGAAGTACACCTGGAATTTTTATGAAAAAATCTAAAAACAACTCACCAATTCTAGTTTGGAACCCTGATGGCATAGAGTGGAAAAGAGCGAAATTCACTTGGTATGCTAGGCAGATACTTTATTATTCAACAATTTTAGGAATAAGAAAAAGTGATGCAGTTTCAGTAGATTCTAAAGCAATAGGTAGAGATTTGAAAAAGATGATAGGAAATAGACCAGAGTTCTACTTACCTAGCGGAACAGATTTAGTACATGAAGAAGAGGTTGATTTAAAATATTTAAGTGAATATATGTTAGAAAAAGGTGAATATTATATTATGGTTGGAAGAGCAGTTCCAGAAAATAATATTTTAGAAATTTTTAATTATTTCTTAGAAACTAAAACAAACAAAAAATTACTTGTAATTGCTAATTTTTCAGAAGATGAGTATTCTAAAAAATGTTTAAATTTAATAAACGAAAATTCGAATAGAATTATTTATAAGGGTCCAGTTTATGATCAGAAAAAATTAAAATCACTTAGATATTTTGCATATGCGTATATTCATGGACATAGTGTAGGAGGAACAAATCCATCATTATTAGAAGCTTTAGGTGCTGGAAATCCATGCATATGTTATGATGTAGAGTATAATAGAGAAGTTTCAGAAGAATCAGGATTATATTTTAAAAATTTAGAAGAATTTATAATTGCTATAGAAGAATTGGAAAAAGATAATCAGAAATACTTATTTAGAAAAAAAAATGCCTTAGAAATAATAAGAAATAAATTTACTTGGGAATATATAGCAAGAGTTCATGAAGAGATGATAGTGAACTTGGTTAAGAAGAAAGGAAAAATATGAAAATATTAATGCAAAGTAGAACTAATTTTTATACAAAGCCGGGTGGAGATACTATTCAACTTTTAAAAACAAAAGAGTATTTGGAAAAAATAGGAGTTAGAGTAGATATAAGCTTGAAATTAAGTGAAGATTTAGAACAGTATGATTTAGTGCACTTATCAAACTTAACAAGAGTTCATGAAACTTTTTTTCAATTAAAAGAAGCAAAGAAACAAAATAAAAAAGTTTTATTATCAACAATATATTGGCCTACTAATGAACTAGAAAAAGAATATTCTAGTATAAGGTACTTCATAACAAAGTATTTAGGATTAGATTTTCTTGAAAAATTAAAAGCGATATATAGAGTATTTTTTTTGAAAGAATTTAATCGAGCTAATTTAAATGCTTGTTTTGTAAGTTATAGTAAGATGCAAAAATATATACTAGATAATACAAATTATTTTTTACCAAATTCATTAACTGAAATGACAAAATTAAATGAAGTTTTTAATATGGATATTATTAATTTTAGTGTCATTCCAAATGCAATTGATGTACAAAATCTTGGTACACCACTATTGAAAGAATTTGAAAAATATAAAGATTATATTCTATGTGTAGGAAGATTAGATGCCAGAAAAAATCAATTGAATTTATTAAAAGCACTAGAAGGAACTGATTATAAAGTTTTATTAGTAGGTTCAAAAGGAAATAAATTATATACTGAAAAAATAGATAGAATTTTAGAAAAAAATTCTAATTTTGAATGGGTAGAAAGAATTGATAATAAAAACTTATATGCCTTATATAAAACTTGTAAGTTACATATTTTACCTAGTTGGTTTGATACTCCAGGATTAGTTAGTTTAGAGGCAGCGGGAGTAGGGGCTAAAATAGTTGCGAGTACGAAAGGGACTACAAAAGATTATTTTAAGGATTTTATAGAATATTGTGAACCAGATAGTTTAGAAAGTATAAGAGTTGCAATAGAAAAAACTGAAAAATCATTAAATAATTGTAAGTTAAAAGAGCATATTTTAGAAAATTATACTTGGGATAAAGCAGCTCAGAAAACTAAAGAAGCGTATATAAAAGTTATGAATGGAAAGTAAAAATATGACATTAAGTCAAATATTTAAATATAATTTTATAAATTCTATAGATTAATTTTGACAATTATTTGGAGATATAGCCTAGTTTTTTCTGCATTTTATACCAGTAATTATCTTCTAGCTTTAGAGATAGGAATTTTATATAGGATAATATGGCCTATAAGATTGTTGTTTAGATTAGTGTATTGAACATGCAATAATTAAAAACATTTTATATTTTTATGTTGTTTAGATTTTAATTATTTGACGAAGTTATTTATTTTTATGTTGTATAAGTCTTAGTGAATATTATTTTAATGTAAATTCTTCTTTCAAAGCAACATCTTGAAATGCTTCCTCTGATACTCCGATATGCGATTAGGTTCTGACTAAACTTAATGATCTAAAGCTCGGTAAAGTTGAATGAGAGTTATCCCTAACATGTAACGATGAGGAAAAGCGAACCAGAGGTGGTCTAACAATGAGAGGTCTGGAGTCAAGTTTATAAGGTAAGATGCACTGGCGTGCTGACAAAGTTTTGAATGTACGGCTCTAAAATAGAATACAACAGAAATGTTGTAATTCCAAAATTATGGTGTAAGTGGCGATTAGTAAAAATTTCTGTTATGAAACTCGCTATACGCTAAAGGTGGTAGGGCTATAGAAACTAGCTAAGTAGATTTAATGATAAAAAATATGGAACGTAGCAGGAATCACAATTTTCACGCTATAAGCTATAAAGTTTAAAATACCTAAACTATTTTCAGTGAAAAAGAAAGCATAGAAAGAAGAAAAACAAATTGAGATAATTGAAATTGAAGATCTTCAAATAAGAGCTGTTTTGAGACTCCAAAGAAACTCAACTTGCGAACTAGCAGGAAAATATATCGCAGGAGATGACAACTTTTATGTTCATAGGCTAGTCCCAAAAGAACATGAAGGAAGTGATGACCTTGAAAATTTAATGTTACTAGATTCTTCAATCAAAGCTTTACTGAAAAGCGAAAATAGAGAGTATTACTATAAAGACAATGAGAATTATGCAAGAATATTAAAAACACTTTCTAAATATAAAT
>NZ_JRJZ01000181.1:0-38879 GCF_000800875.1 Cetobacterium sp. ZWU0022 | reverse complement strand
TATGGCGGAAGGTCAGAGACTCGAACTCTGAAGTCTTGCGACGCCGGTTTTCAAGACCGGTTCCTTACCAGTTAGGGTAACCTTCCGTACATAGAAATAGTACCATACTTTTTATCCTATGTCAAATACTTTTTTGAAAAAAATAAAAAAAGCTGCTTTAAAAGCAGCTCTAATCAACTATTTTTCTTCAGACTCATTTGTTTCAGGTGCAGCTTCCTCTTTTGGAATAGGATTTCCAAACATCCATTCAATTTGTCTTCTAACTCCTGTTAAATCAATCTCTTGCCCTTCTATTTCTAGTTTATCGCTTTCAGGAATTGCTAAGAATCCTTCTTCAATAGGAGCATCTTTTAGCAAGTTATGTTGTAATTTTATAGGATTTTCAAATCCAAATGGTTTAAACTCAGTTTTTACACTTCTAATTAATTCATCATTTTTTGCAATCTCTTCAACTTGCTCTTCTGAGAATCTTCTTTGAGGTGGGTATTCTGCAATAAATAAAGTTTCTGTTTTTATAAACTTTAACTCTTCGCCTTCTTTTTCAAATACATCTATTGTATATCTTCCTCTAGTCTTCACTAAAAACTTGTCAATATCCACAATTTTTTTCCCTACACCTAAAGGATCTACCATAGGAGTTAACTCCCCTCTAGAGATAAGATCATCATCAGGTCCATTTAATCTTACTTCAAATACTGTAGGTTTTGTAATTTCCTCAAATGTTAAAACAATTGATAATCTCATCATTGGATGAGGAAATAACGGTTGAATTATATTATCAAAAGAGCCAAAAATATCTACAGCTCCTCCTATTTGTTGACTCATTTGTGCTGCATGTGCTACTACTACACTTCTTAACTTAGCCATTTTATCCCCCTTTTTTTGGTTGTTTTGTTCTAATTTACTATAGCATATCCCTTTAGATTTGTAAATTCCTATTTAAGGATCGTAAAAATAAAAATAGTCCCTTTTCCTTCTTTAGAAATTACATCTATTTTTCCGCCACATCTTTCTACCAACTCTTTTACAATTGAAAGTCCTAATCCAGTTCCAGCTTTATTACTTGTTCTAGCTTTATCAACTCTATAGAACCTCTCGAATACTTTCTCAACCTCTTCTGGACCTATTCCAACACCATTATCTTTTACACCTATTTTATATCTACTTTTCGTTTCTATTATAGATATCTCTATTTCAGGAACTCTTGTACCTCTGTAAATTATAGCATTTTCAACTAGATTTTTAAGAATTGTTAATACTTTTTCAAAATCAATTTTCAATTCTTCATCCTTGTTCAAAAGATTTAAATTATAAGTTATACTCGCTTCACTCGTTTTTATTCTTTCGTTCAATACAGCTTGCAACTCTGACTTTAATCTACTTACAGGTACCTTTTCCACATTAACTATATTTGAACTTTCAATTTTACTTATATTTAAAAAATCTATAATTATATTCTCTAGTTTATCTATATTATTTTTTATAGTTTTTATAAACTGTATTTTCAACGGCTCTGGAGCATCTTCTAAAGCAATTACATAACCTTTTATATTTGTTAAAGGTGTTTTCAACTCGTGACTTACATTACTTATAAATGTTTTTTGAACTTCAATCATTCCTTTAGTTGCAGTTATATCCTTAACTGATAAAAGATACCTTTGATCTTGATCTAAATATTTTACATTGACACTAAAATATCTCTTTAATCTCAATATATAAACTTCAGCTTTTTGATTCTGCTTTTCATTTATAGCTTTTTTTACTACCTCTATTATCTCTAAATCTTTAATTAAATTTAAATAATTGATTTTATCCTTCTCATAAAGATAGTTAAATTTACTATTTTTTATTATCAGCTGTAATTTTTCATCAAATAGACAAATTGAAGAATCTATCGATGTTATAATTTGATGAAGAATTCTTTTTTCTCTATTCAGATTAATTATATTTTCTAAATTTTGTTTTTGCCATTTTTGTACAACATCCCAAAGATTTAATATCCATGGATCTTTTTCAAAGTATAGATTTTCACCATTTCCTTTTTCTTTCAAAAAATCTTCAATAACTTCTATCTTTTTATACAAATCTCTTTTTAAATAATTTTTATAAAAAGCATGTATTATAAAATTTAAAAAAGTAAAGAATAGCAATTCTGCTACAAGAATAAGTCTTAGCATTCTTAAAGTTTCTCCATAGTTTTTAGAAACTCTAACTACAACTCTTTCTCCCTCTCTATTAACTCTTTTTACAGCATAATATGCCATGGTTTCATCTGAAATAGTGCTTTTTCTAATATCAAATCCTGTTCCTGTGTCTCTGACCTCTAAAACTTCTTTTCTATTTCCGTGATTTTCTAGTTTTTCCTCTTCATTATACTTTCTTGAATCATAAATCACTTTTCCATCTAAAGCGATTATATTAAATCTCATATCTGAATTCTCGAATATTTGTTGATAGTCCTCTTTTTCATACTCTTTTATTAAGTTAGATATGATAAATACATTTTCTTTTAAACTATTCTTTGCTCCATCTTTATATAAGGCTGATAAGAAAGATATATTTGTCGTTATAAATATTATCTCTATCATCACTATAAAAAAAAGAGCAATTATCTCTTTTCTTCTAATCTGTACCCAACTCCTTTTACTGTTTTTATACACTCAGTTAAAAATGGTATTTTTTCTCTCAATTTAGAAATATACACATCTACTGTTCTATCTCCTGAATAGTAATTACTTCCCCAAACTTTATCCAATATTTTTTCTCTACTGACAACTATCCCTTTATTTTTTACTAAAAGCAGAAGCAAGTCATACTCTTTTTTAGAAAGTTCAACTTCCTCTCCACTATTTGTAACTAAATGTTTATCTTCATCTATCTCTAATTCTAAGAATCTATTTCTTATTTTTTTATTTTTCTCCTGTTGATTAAGTAATTTTTTACCTCTTAACAATAACTCTCTTGGGTCAAAAGGTTTTTTCATATAATCATCTGCACCTATTTCAAGTCCTTTAAGTACATCTTCAACTTCTGTTTTTGCTGTTAACATTACAATATATGGTGTTCCATACTCATCTTCCATCTCTTTAACAATTTTAGTAAAATTTATTCCATCTAAATTAGGTAACATTAAATCTAAGATGATTAATTCGTGCTTATCCTTTTTCAAATACTTTAGCCCTTCTAATCCATCAGAAGCTACAGTTACTTTATACCCCTCTTTTGTAAAATAGTAATTTATTAACGCTTGTATTTCTAAATCATCTTCAACTACTAGTACCTTCATCTCATCTCTCCCATCTGTTTTTTATTATTATATCACAAATATAAAAAAGGCGTCCCATTTAAATTAGGACACCTATATAATGCTATTTTGCTGGAACAAATCCTTCGTCTGAAACTACTCTTTGTCCATCTGCTGATAATGCAAAATCAACTAATCCTTTTACATCTTTGTTATCTGTATCTATAACATACCAATAGATCTCTCTAGCGATCGGGTATTTTTTATCTGCTACGTTTTGTACGTTTGGCTCGATAGCGTCAACTTTTAAACTTTTAACAGATTTGTCCATATATCCCATTCCAATATATCCAATTGCATATTTATTATTTTTAGCTTCTTGCTTTATAGCTTCATTTGATGGCATGTATAAAGTGTTTCTTCCATACTCTGCATCTTTCTTAGTATTCTCTTCTCTTACAATATGCTCTTTGAAAAATTCATGAGTTCCTGATGATGAGTCTCTTGATAAAACAACAATCGCTGCGTCGTCTCCTCCTAACTCTTTCCAGTTAGTGATCTCTCCTCTGAATATTTTTGCTAAATCTAGGTGGTTAACATTATCTAATTTGTTATTTTCGTTTACAATTACTGTTATTCCATCGTATCCTAAAACAACCTCTTTAATTTTTAAACCTTTATCTTCTGCTGTTTTTAACTCTTGTGCTTTTATGTTTCTTGATGCCATTCCGATATCTGCAGTTCCGTTGATTAAAGATGAAATTCCTACACCTGAACCTCCACCAGTTACAGCTATTCTCGCATCTTTATTTTTCCCCATGTACTCTTCTGCGATGTATTGAGATACATTAACTATTGTATCTGACCCTTTTACTTGAATAACTTTTGATGCTAAAGCTGTTGTTCCCATCATTGCCATTAATCCCATTAGAAAAAACTTTTTCATTTTCATTCTCTAAACTCCTCCTAAATTTTATCTTAAATTTTATTTCCTTTTTTTATTCTCAAAACTAGTATAGAACATCTATGTTAATCTAGTTTAAAATTAATGTAAAAAAACTGTAAAAAATATTTTACAGTTTTTTTACATACTATTAATTCTATTTTAACAAGTAAGATATATTATATTCATAGTGAATTTAAATTTTTGTTTAAAAATAGTTTAAAATTTTTTTAATTTTTTAACATAGGCTTAGGAGGTTATCATGCATAGTATAAGAAAGATTAAAGACTCAGTGATGAGTGGTGTTCACTCAGTTGTCGGAATCTTTAATATTCTAATCGTTATACTTATTTTCATCTTTATTTTAGTAAATAGTTTATCTTTCTTTAAAGAATATCCAATTTCAAAATTCTTCACTGGAACTGAATGGATCTCTCTTTCTGGAAAATATGGTCTTTTACCTTTATTAGTTGGATCATTTTGGGTAACAGTAGTTGCTTTAGGAATCTCTGTTCCTATAGGAATAACTACAACTATATATCTATCAGAGTTTGCTAGTAAAAAAACAAAAAAAACATTAAAAATTATTATAGAAACAATGTCAGCTCTACCATCGGTTGTTCTTGGTTATTTAGGACTTTATGTTCTTTCAGGATTTGTAAAAACAACTTTTGGTTTACCTAGTGGATTAAATGCTTTAACAGGTGGAATAATGCTTTCATTTATGGCTATCCCTACTATAGTAAGTTTATCAGACGATGCATTAAACGCTTTAGATAAATCATATAGAGAGGCTTCTCTTGCTCTTGGTGCAAACAAACTTGAAACTGTTTTCAAAGTTCTTTTACCTGCGGCTTTCCCAGGAATATTCGCTGGTATAATGTTGGGATTCGGAAGAATTATTGGTGAAACAATGGCCGTTCTTATGATTACAGGAAATGCACCAATAATGGCAACAACACCACTTTCTCCTGTAAGAACACTAACAGCTACAATAGCTGCTGAAATGGGAGAAGTTGTTCAAGGAAGTAAACACTACCATGCTTTATTTGCTATTGGGTTAGTTTTATTTGCCATCAGTTTCTTAACAAACAGTATCGCTGATAAATATATCCGTAAATCAAGAAAGTTAATGGGTAAATAGGAGGAGTAAAAAATGAATATTTTAAAAGGAAAAAGCGGTACATTTATCGAACTGTTAATTAAGTCTGTTGCTTTATTTGCTGTTGTACCTATCTTTCTAATATTAGGTTATATAATTTACAAAGGTGTTCCTGCCATCACTTGGGAATTCTTAACTGAAGTTCCTAGAAGAGGAATGAGAGCAGGTGGAATCTTCCCAGCTATCGTCGGAACAATCTATTTAACGCTAGGAACTATAGCAGTTTCTGTTCCTTTCGGAATTTTTACCGGTGTTTACCTTGTTGAGTACGCCAAAGAAAATCTTTTAACAAGATTAATCAACTTAACTATAATAAACTTAGCTGGAATTCCAAGTATCATATATGGACTTTTCGGAATGTCACTATTTGTAATATATTTCAAACTAGGTGTTTCTATCTTATCAGGATCGCTAACACTTGGTATAATGTGTTTACCAGTTATCATTACTGCAACTAGAGAATCACTACTAGCTGTTCCTAACAGTTTAAGAGAAGCATCTCTTGCTCTTGGAGCAACAAAATGGGAAACTGTTTCTAAAATTGTTATCCCTGCAGCACTTCCTGGAATCTCAACTGGAGTTATTTTAAGTATATCTAGAGCTGCTGGAGAAACAGCACCTATACTATTTACTGCTGCTGCATTCTATCTACCATTCCTGCCTCAATCAATATTTGATCAGGTTATGGCATTACCATATCACCTATATGTTATATCTACACAAGTTCCAAATATGCCTCAAAGCAATATGCACGGAACTCTATTTATCCTTGTATTTATAACTGTTGGATTCAATCTTATTGGTGCATATATTAGAAATAAATTTGAAAAATAATAATCTCATTTAATTTGGAGGAATATATAATATGAAACAAGATGTTAGAATATCTGTTAAAGATTTCAACTTTTACTACGGTGATTTTAAAGCCTTAAAAGGTATCAGTATGGATATATTAAAAAATAAAGTTACTGCCTTAATCGGTCCATCTGGTTGTGGAAAGTCGACTTTCTTAAGATCTATAAATAGAATGAACGATTTAATAACTGGAGTTAAATATGAAGGTGAAATACTTTTAGACGATCAAAATGTATTTGATAAACAATTTGATATTGTTGAACTTAGAAAAAAAGTTGGAATGGTTTTCCAAAAGCCTAATCCTTTCCCTAAATCGATATATGAAAACTTGGTTTACGCTCCTAAATTACATGGAGAAACTGATAAGAAAAAATTAGATGAAATCGTTGAATCGTCTTTAAAAGCTGTTGCTCTTTGGGATGAAGTTAAAGATAAACTTCATCAATCAGCTCTTGGTTTATCTGGTGGACAACAACAAAGACTTTGTATAGCTAGAGCTATATCTATCAACCCTGAAATACTGCTTATGGATGAGCCAACTTCAGCTCTTGATCCAATCTCTACTGCTAAAATAGAAGAACTTATTGTTGAATTAGCTAAAAACTACAGTATCGTTATCGTTACTCACAACATGCAACAAGCATCAAGAATATCAGATTACACAGGATTTTTCTATCAAGGTGTTCTAGAAGAGTTTGATGAAACTTCTAAAATCTTCACTACACCTAAAGTTAAAAAGACTGAGGATTATATCACAGGAAAATTCGGATAAAAAGGAGATTTTATGAGAACTTTAATTGAATCTTTAAAAGCATTAGATGAACACTATTTAGAAACATTAAAATATGTTGGAAGAAATTTTGACGTTAACTTAGAAATGCTTCAAAATAATAGCTTCAACCCAACTCTTTATGGAGAAGCGAAAATGATAGAGGATTTTATAAACTCTTTTGAAGTTAAGTTAAAAGAGGACTCTATAATCACAATGGCAAGATTCCAACCTGCTGCTAAAAATCTTAGAAAGTTAGTTATGATAATTAACAGTGTAAGAGTTTTAGAAAGAATGGGTGACCTTTTAAAAGCAAACCTTACTCTTATTAAGGATATTGAAAAAAAATCACCTAATTTAGCTTACGCTATGAACGAAAGAGTTTTACCAATTGCCAAAAAAATTAGAGGACTTTTTGGAATGTATGTTGAGGCTTTCCTAAATGAAGACGTAAGTTTGCTTTATAACATCCTTTATTTAGATGAAGAGATTGATGATCTGATTGATGAAAACACTGCATACTTCTTAGGAAAAATGAAAGAAACTCCTGAAAATGTTGTTGGTGGATCTGAACTTATGTTACTTGATAAAAAATTCGAAAGACTATCAGACCATATAATTCATTTAGCAAGTGATCTAATCTATATCCTAAACGGAGAAAATACTAGAAAAGCTGAGCTTGAAAGTCAAATAAAAACTAAGAAATAATAAAAAGGGAGCTTAAAAAAGCTCCCTTTAGTTTTCTCTAAAAGCAATATAATCAGCTAATTCTACAAACATTCGAACTCTTTCTTTTTGAAAAACGCCCAAACTATTTTTAGCTTCTTCAACAACATCTTTCAATATTTGTTTACTTTTCTCGATTCCGAAAATACTTGGATAAGTAGTTTTCTCTAGCTCTAAATCACTTCCTACTGGTTTACCTATCTTTTCAAAATCACCTTCAATATCTAAAATATCATCCTTTATTTGAAAAGCCAAGCCAATCAATTCTGAATATTTTTCCAAAGCTGCGTACTCCTCTTTTGTCGCATCAGAAATTATAGCCCCAATCTCTACTGGCAACTTTAAAAGCTTCCCTGTTTTATTGGTATGAATATACTCTAATGTTTCTAACGAAACCTTTTTCTTTTCACTTTCTATATCTACCATCTGGCCACCAATCATTCCGTTTATACCAGCATATCTAGATATTTTTCCTATAATTTTTAAAAGCTTTGAAGCCTCTACTCCCTCACTTTCATCAGCAACAATAGAGAAAGAATGAGTTAGCAACGCATCACCTATAAGTATCGCTTCTGCTTCTCCAAATTTTTTATGAGTTGTAAGTTTACCTCTTCTATAATCATCATTATCTAAAGCGGGTAGATCATCATGCACTAAAGAGTATGAATGAATTAGCTCAATAGCTACCGCTGATGGAATCCCTAGCTCTAAATCTTTTTTATAAAGATCTAACACCATCAACAAGAGAATTGGTCTTAATCTTTTTCCACCGTTCAAAACAGAGTACCTCATCCCCTCTGCAATAACATTTGGATACTCCAATTTATTTAGATAAAACTCTATCTTAGAATCTATTAATTCTCTTCTAGATTTCAAGTGATTTTTAAGCATCCTCTTCCACCTCTAACTCTATCTCTTCACCATTTAATGCTACTTTTATTATTTTTCCCTCTGCTTTATTTAAAAGATCAGAAGATTTTTTCAATAACTTCATAGCTTTTTCATACTCTTTTATTGATTCATCTAAAGATAACTCACCACTATCTAATTTTTCAATTATCATATCAATCTCATTAATATTAAACTCAAAACTATCCTTTTTCATGAATCCACCCCCTATATTTATCTTGTATAGAACGTTACAACTTTTTTCCCATATTTTCTCTCATCTGTTTTTCTGAACTCTCCAACTTCATCAGCCATATCTTCAAACATATGATGCTCACAAATTATAAGTCCATCTTCAGCTAATAAGTTAGCCTTAGATACAGCTCTCATAACTCTTTCACATACCTCATCTTTATAAGGAGGGTCCATGAATATTATATCGAACTTTTCACCTTTTCTACCTAAAATCTCAACAGCTCTTAAAACTTCATTCTTATAAGCTCTCGATTTATTTTCATAGCCTAAATTATTTATATTTTTTATTATATATTTTAATGCCTCTTGATCTTTCTCGATCATTACAGCTCTTTTAGCTCCTCTACTTAAAGCTTCTAAAGCTATATTTCCTGTTCCACTAAACAGATCTAAGAATCTCGCATCTGTTATATATGGTGCTATTATTGAGAAAAGAGACTCTTTTATACTATCTTGTGTAGGTCTTGTATCTACACCTTTTCTACACTCTAATCTTTTTCCTTTTGCTTCACCAGCAATTATTCTCATAACTATACCTCACTTTTACTAGCAAATAAACATTGCATCTCCGAAACTGAAGAAGTGATACTCCTCTTTTACAGCCTCATTATATACATCTAACATAAACTCTCTCGTTGAAAACGCCGAAACCAACATCAGAAGTGTCGACTTTGGAAGATGGAAATTTGTTATAAGAGCATCTAAAACTTTAAATTCATATCCTGGATATATAAATATATCTGTAGAACCTATTTTCGAAACTAAATTTCCCTCTTCATCTAATGATGATTCCAAAGCTCTAACAGTCGTTGTTCCAACTGCAATAACTCTTCTATTTTCAACTTTTGCTTTTTTTATTCTTTCTACTGTATATTCCGGTATTTCAAAAATCTCTTCATGCATCTTATGATCTAAAACATCCTCAGTTTGAACCGGTCTAAATGTTCCTAATCCAACTTCTAAAAATACATCTAGAATCTCTATTCCTTTGGCTTTTATTTTTTCTAAAAGTTCAGTTGTAAAATGCAGTCCAGCTGTTGGAGCAGCAACTGATTCTCCTTTTATAGCATATACAGTTTGATATCTATCTTTTGTCTCTAAAGCTTCAACTATGTATGGAGGTAAAGGCATCTTTCCAAGTTTATCTAGAACCTCTTCAAATGCTCCTTCATAATAAAATTTCAGAACTCTATTTCCATCATCTTTTATTTCAATAAGTTCAGCAATAAGCTCTTTATTATCTCCAATTTCAAGTTTTTGACCTACCTTCAATTTCTTAGCGGGCTTTAATAAGCACTCCCAAGTATCTAAACTAACTCTTTTAATTAAAAGTATTTCCAATACTCCACCAGTTTCTTTTTTACCAAAAAGTCTAGCAGGTATAACTTTTGTTGAATTTCTTACAAGAACATCTCCCTCTTTTAAATAATCTATAATATTAAAAAATTGTTTGTGCTCTATCTTTTGATTCTCTTTATCAACTATCATCAACTTCGAGTGATCTCTAGGCTCTCTAGGCTTTTGTCCAATCAGCTCATCTGGCAGATGATAATCATAATCAACTAACTTTGTTGACACCCTCTTCACCACTCTTTCTTCCAATTACAACTCTATCTATTCCAGCATAATCTTTTATAACTCCAACTATTTCAAATCCAGCTTTTTTCATAAATTCACTCACTTCAAAAGCTTGATTATATCCAACTTCAAAAGCTAAATATCCTCCATCTTTTAGATATTTGGGTGACTCCTCAGAAATTTTCTTATAGAAATAGTATCCGTCTCCATTATCTGTTAGTGCTCCAGAAGGTTCATGTAACTTAACCTCAGGCATTAACTCTTCATACTCCTCTTTTGGAATATATGGTGGATTCGATATTATCATATCATAATCTGTATCTTTTATATTTGAAAATACATCTGATTTTATAAACTTCAGATTTTTTTCTACATCATTTAATTTTCTATTTTCTACTGCTACTTCTAAAGCATCTGTACTTATATCTGCACCCAATACATCTGCATCAGGAACTTCTTTAGCTATTGTTACAGATATTGCTCCACTTCCTGTTCCAATATCTAAAACTTTAGGATTTTGAAGCTCACTCAATATAAATTTACACTGCTCTACTAAAATCTCTGTATCAGCTCTAGGTATTAAAACTCTTTCGTCAACTTTAAATGGTAATCCATAAAACTCCCACTCTCCTAAAAGATATTGAAGTGGTTTTTTAGCTTTTGCTCTTTTATGAAGTAACTCTTTTATTTCAGATTTCTCCTCTTCCTTTATCTCTCTTCTTAGATTCAAAGAAAGAACTGTTCTTTTAACATTAAGAACATGAGCAAAGATATATTCTGCATCTAATTTAGCATCTGCAACATCATTATTTTGTAGATACTGGATACTCTTTTGTAAAAGTTCTCTGTTCTCTACTGAAAAATCTTTTTCCTCAGCTATGTTTTTTTCCTCTTTAGGCAATTCATCAAAAGTTACTCTATTTCTAGCCATCGCTTTTAGATAATCTTTTATTTTTTCTTTTTGCTCTAAATTTAATTCCATATCAAAATAAGCATACAGAGTTATTCTTTCTAACTTCAGTACATGAGATATAATTTTTTCACTCTCTAATCTGGGTTTTGAAAAGGAGTATTTTTTCAAATACTCCTCAGAAAATTTTAATATATCTAGTAATTTCATAAATTACTCCGCTGAACTTGAAAGCATTTCTGCTTGAGCAAACGTAGTTAAAGCATCTATCATATGATCGATATCTCCATCTAAGAAAGCTTCTAGTTGATGTGCAGTAAACTTAATTCTGTGATCAGTAATTCTTCCTTGAGGATAGTTATAAGTTCTGATTTTTTCAGATCTATCTCCTGATCCAACTTGAAGTCTTCTTTCACTTTCAACAGCTGATCTTTGCTTCTCTAACTCCATCTCATATAGTTTTGAAGCCAAATGTTTCATAGCTTTTTCTCTATTTTTTAACTGTGATCTCTCGTCTTGACATTGAACAATAACTCCTGAAGGTAAGTGAGTTATTCTAACAGCAGAGTCAGTCATGTTAACGTGCTGACCTCCCGCTCCAGACGCTCTGAACGTATCAATTTTTAAATCTGATGAATTGATTTTTACATCTTGTACTTCATCAACTTCAGGTAATACCGCAACTGTTGCAGTTGATGTATGAATTCTTCCCGATGATTCAGTTTCAGGAACTCTTTGTACTCTATGAACTCCAGATTCAAACTTTAATCTTGAGTAAGCACCTTGACCAGTTATAGAGAATACAGCTTCCTTTATTCCTCCTACACCAATCTCTTGCTTTTCAATTATCTCTATCTTCCACTTCTTTCTCTCTGCATATCTAGTATACATTCTGAATAAGTTTCCAGCAAATAGAGCAGCCTCGTCTCCTCCAGCTCCTCCTCTTATCTCTATGATAACGTTTCTGTCATCGTTAGGATCTTTTGGTAATAATAAAACCTTCATCTCTTGTTCGATGTTTGGAATTATCTCTTCTATCTCTTTTAATTCCTCTTGCATCATCTCTTTCATATCAGGGTCTTTCTCTCCTCTGATATTATCTTTTATAAACTCTAAATCCTCTTGGTATCTCTTATACTCTTTGTACTTTTCAACAATAGGTGTTATATCGTTTAATGCCTTATTACACTCCATCATTTTTTTTGGATTGCTTAAAACTTCTGGAGAACCTAAAGCTTCTGTTAACTCATCAAATCTTACTATAACTTCTTCTAATTTAGTAAACACTATCTTCACTCCTTTTTATAACTATACTTTAACTTATAAATTATACCATACTTACTTTAAAAATAAAATAAAAAATCTCCTTCCTTACACTATATAAAGAAGAAGATTTTATTCTATTGCTTTTCTGTCGATTCAGCTATTCTTTTTAATGATAACTCTCTAGCTTTTAAATACTGATCTGTAGTTATAAATTTTTGAACCTCTATCTGATATTTCAATCTATCTTTTATTATTTCAGCATCTAATAACCCTATTTTTTCTACTAATTCATTTAATTTTTCAAGATTTTTTTCTGTTCCATCTAATATGTATTTATTAATTTCAATCTCTAAAGCTTTTTTATCTAATGTTTTCAATTTATATTGAATGCTTGCTTGTTCAATTATAATTTTAACTCTTTCAATATTGTCTTGACTAACCCCTACAGCTTTAAAATCATCATCTTTTACTATCCCTATTCCCGATGTTGCATAGGCTGATACACTAGCCACAAGTATCAGTAGTCCCATTACTATTTTCTTCATAAAATCCTCCACTAAATTTGTAGATCTGTAACAAAAAGATTTTCAGTATTAAAATCTCTTCTATTAATCCTTATTTCATCTGCTTGAAATAAATCATCAATTGTGAATCCTATATCTTTCTTTTCAGAAACTTTCTTTTGTAACTCTCCTGATTCAAAAGCTACTAGACTCTCAGTAGGAGCAATATTCTTATTGATTATTTTATCGTATGAAGTTCCTGTAAAAACTCCTACAACAAAAAGAGATAAAGAAAAAACAGACATCTTCTTCTTTTTCTTCTTCTCCTCTTCCAACAATGTTTTATAAATATTAGCTCTTACTCTCTCTTTTGGAGATACCATTTATATTACACCTCCCATATCTTTAATTGCCTTATAATATATTGTTTTTACTGTGGATATATTCATATCTTTCATATCTGCAATCTCCCTCAGCTTATAGCCATATATATCTTTTAAAACAACTATCTCCCTCTCTTGGAAAGGTAGCTCTTTTAACTTCTCTTCTAAAAGAATTGGAATATTAAAGTCTTCATTACTTTCAACACTCAAAATCTCATCATTCAATTCAAGGTTAAGTTTTTTCTTTCTGAAAAAATCATAAGTCTTGTTTATAGCTATTCTATAAATCCAAGTATAGATATTACTTTCCTCTCTAAATCCTTTGAGATTTTTATAAACACTAATGAAAACTTCCTGTGCTATGTCTTCGGCATCTTCGGCATTTTTTACTGTTGATAGTATTTTATAGTATATTCTATCAAAATACTCATTATATAATTGATCAAAATCCATTTAAATACCTCATTATTTTAGCTTTATAATTTTAGACTATAATTAGCTCAAAAAAGTTTTAATTAAAATCTTCCTCAATCATTTTTTTTAATTCATGAAGAATATCTTTTTCATCAACTTTTTTGACTATTTGCCCTTTTTTGAAAAGGACACCCACACCTTTTCCACCAGCTACTCCATAATCGGCCTCTTTGGCTTCTCCAGGTCCATTTACAACGCAACCCATCACAGCTATTTTTATCTTTTTATCAACTTTTTTAAACTCTTCTTCAACTTGATGAGCTAATCCTATTAAATCTATCTCTGTTCTTCCACAAGTAGGACAAGATACAATCTCTACTCCAACCTCTATCAATCCTAAAACTTTTAAAATCTCCCTAGCTACTTTAATCTCTTCAACTGGATTTTCAGTTAATGAAACTCTTATAGTATCACCAATTCCATCCACTAATAAAGAACCAATACCAATCGCTGATTTTACTGTTCCTTGAAATGCTGTTCCAGCCTCTGTAACCCCTAAATGTAGTGGATACTCACACATCGATGCCAACTTTCTATATGCCTCTACCATCATCTTTACATTGCTTGATTTTAAAGATATTACTATATTTTCAAAATTAAACTTTTCTAAAAGTCTCATATGATAAAGTGCACTTTCAACCATTCCATCAGCTGTTGGTTTTCCATATTTTTCTAAAATACTTTTTTCTAAAGAACCAGAATTTACACCTATTCTTATTGGAATATTTTTCTCTTTAGCTTTTTCTACAACAACCTGTACTTTCTCATCACTTCCTATATTTCCTGGATTTATTCTCAATTTATCAATCCCATTCTCAATAGCCAGCAATGCTAGTCTATAATCAAAATGTATATCTGCTACCAAAGGAATATCAATCTTTTCCTTTATTCCTTTTATAGCTTTTGCAGCTTCTTCTGTATTTACTGTTACTCTTACTAATTGGCATCCCTCATCTTGAAGCTCCTTTATCTGAGCTACAGTTTTTTCAATATCATGAGTTGGAGTATTTGTCATAGATTGGATTACAATCTCATTTCCCCCTCCTATTAATAATCTGCCAACCTTTATAACTTTAGATTCTCTCATTTTTTCACCTCATATAAAATCTAAAAAAAGCCCTAGTTTAATCTAGGGCTATCTAACTAAATAATTCATAGGATTATTAGCTTTTCCATTTTTTCTAATTTCAAAATGTAGATGAGGTCCCGTTACTCTTCCTGTCATTCCTGTTTGACCAATAACCTGTCCAGACTTAACCTTATCTCCAACTTTTACGTACATCTTCTCTAAATGAGCCGATCTAGTTTCATAACCACTTCCGTGGTTAATCTTTATAATTTTACCATAACCTGTCATATATCCTGCGAACACAACCGTACCATCTCTTGAAGCCATCAATGGAACGTATCTAGCTCTCATATCAATCCCTGCATGTTGAATATATCTTTTTAATACTGGATGGAATCTTTTTCCAAAAGGACTGGTAACTCCTGCCCATTTTACAGGCATTGTAAAGTTTCTCTGAGTGGTTGTACTTTTCACTCCTCCACTTTGAGTAAGCCTTTTCAAACTCTCTTCACTTGGATTGTTTATAAAAAGTTCCTCTCCAACTCTAATATTGTCATTTCTTAAATTGTTGTATTTTCTTAAGTCATCAACATCAACCTTGTATGCCAAAGCTATTTTAAAAAGAGAGTCTCCTCTTTTAACTTTATAAAAAACACCATTAGCTTTAACTACATTTATCTTTTGCCCTACTTTCAAACTATTTGAAATTCCCGGATTATTAGCTTTTAAAACCTCCAAAGATATACCATTCTTATCTGCTATTGCTCCTAAAGTATCTCCATTAGCCACTACATAACTTTCTAATTTTGGAATTTCATAAGCTTGCTTTAAATCTACTTCTTCTAAAGGAACTCCTTCGAACTCCTCATCAACTCCAATTTTGTATTCTTTCTCTATTGTATAAAAGTTTCCATCTACTAACTCAAAACCTCCACCCTCTTCAACCGTTGTATTTTCAGAGTAATATTCTGTGAATTTTTTCAAATCTACAACTTCTGATTTATAGGGTTTAAAAACTAGTATTAACATAGCTATAAATGCTGCTATTATTATAGCAAATATTTTTAGTACTTCCTTCACTATTTCCCCCTTGCAAAAGATTTCGCATACATCTCTATAAGCTTATCGTTACTCTCCGTAGATGAAATAGTATCTATCAACTTTTTCGTTGCTGTTGCTTTATCAAGAGATGTTAAATATCTTCTTATCTCCCATATTGATTCTAATTTTTTCTTTTCAATCAGTAACTCCTCTTTTCTTGTTCCCGATCTTTGAATATCTATTGATGGGTAAATTCTAAGTTCTGCAAGATTTCTGTCTAAGTGGATATCTAGGTTTCCTGTTCCCTTAAATTCCTCATATATAACATCATCCATTTTACTTCCCGTATCAACTAAAGCTGTTGCTAAAATAGTTAAACTTCCACCATTTCTTATATTTCTTGCTGAACCAAAGAATTTTTTAGGATAGTACAGTGCTGTTGGATCTATTCCACCAGATATAAGTTTTCCACTAGATGGTATAACTATGTTATAAGCTCTAGCTAATCTTGTTAGAGAATCCATTAAGATCACTATATCTTCTCCATTTTCTATCTTTCTTTTAGCTCTTTCTAACAACGACTCTGTAACCTTTATATGATTTCTTGGATCGTCATCGAATGTTGATGCAAAAACTTGAGCTCCTTTTACTGTTTCCTTTATATCTGTAACCTCTTCGGGTCTTTCGTCTATTAATAAAATCCAAACTTCGATTCCTTTATTGTTTTCTATTATTGAGTTAGCGATGTTACTGATTAAAACTGTTTTTCCAGCTTTTGGTGGTGCTACAATAAGTCCTCTTTGCCCCTTTCCTATAGGAGCTATTAAATCAATTATTCTTCCAGAAACATTTTTAGAATCTGTTTCTAACTTTAATAACTCTGTAGGATAAGCTGGAACTAACTCATCAAATGGAACCCTTGCTGCTGCTTCTTGGATACTTCCACTATTGATTAACAATACTTTTCTAAGCCCATAATTATTTTCACCTTGAACAGCTTCTCTAACCTCTCCTACGATAAAGTCTTCTGTTCTTAGTTTAAATTTTCTTATTTGTGAAGCAGATACATAAACGTCCTTCTCCACATTAGTATTTCTTAAAAATCCATATCCATCCGCCATTACTTCAAGATTTCCCCAAGCTAAATGCATTCCCTCTTTAGCTTCCATGGCTTCTGTTATTAAATCTACAATTTCAGCTTTTTTGGTCCTACTTGAATAATCTATCTCCATCTGCCTTGCCATCTCTTGTAACTCTTTTAGTAAAAAACTTTCTAATTTATCCATTATACCTCCGAGGTTACTATTCTACGATCTCTCCATATAAAGACCATGTTTTGCATTCGTTTATTTTTACATTAACAAACGTTCCTTCTAACTCTTTATCTCCTTTAAAGATAACTATTTTATTCGTCGATGTTCTTCCACTTAAAACTTCTTCATTTTTTTTGCTTGGTCCTTCAACTAAAACCCTCTCTGTTTTTCCTTGGTAAGTAGAACTTGTTTCTTTAGAGTTTTCATTTTGTAAATCTATCAATCTCTTTAATCTATCTTTTTTTATTTCTTGCTCTATTTGACCATCCATAGTCGCAGCAGCTGTACCTTCTCTTGGAGAATACATAAACATAAATGCTGTATCAAACTTTACTTTAGAAACAACATCCAATGTGTCTTGGAAGTCCTCTTCTGTCTCATGAGGGAATCCAACAATGATATCTGCTGTTAAAGCTACTCCTGGAATTCTTGATTTTATTTTTTCAGCTAACTCTATATACTGCTCTTTTGTATATTTTCTATTCATTAGTTTTAAAACTTTTGATGATCCTGCTTGAAGTGGAAGGTGTAGACATCTTGCGATTTTTTCATTTTTAGCGATAACATCAATTACGTCATCTCCAAAATCTTTTGGATGTGGTGAAACGAATCTTACTAAGAACTCTCCCTCTATTTTACAAATCTCTTCTAATAGAGTTGCAAAATTTTCTCCTGTTTTTAAATCATTTCCATATGAATTTACATTTTGTCCTAATAACATTATCTCTTTATAATCTTTTTCGACAAATCCTTTAACTTCCTCTAAAATTTGATCCATAGGCACTGATCTTTCTCTTCCTCTAACATATGGAACTATACAATATGTACAGAAGTTATTACATCCATAAGTTATTGGAATTGATGCTGTTTTCTTAGAATCAAACTCTGCATCTAATCTCGGAGGTAATTCATCCTCTTCTCCTGTATAAATAACATGTTTAAAATCTCCAGATTCAATTTTTTCAAGAGCTGCTGGAATTTTTCCTATATTTTGATTTCCCATAACTATATCAATTATAGGGAATTTTTTTGCTAATTCCTCTCCTTGCTCTTGGGCGAAACAACCTGTAATTCCTATAATTGTTCCTCTTTTTTCTCTTACAACTTTTAACTCTCCTAATTTACCATAAATTTGAGTAGCTGCACCTTCTCTAACTGTGCATGTATTTAAAAATACTGCATCGGCCTCTGATACATCCTCTGTTATATTATATCCCATATTTTGTAATATTTTTTTTATTTTTGCGCTTTCGTTGACATTCATTTGACAACCGTAAGTTACAATTGCTGCGTTCTTCAATTTTTCTCCTCCAAAATTTAACAAATTACGATTTAAATATGTAAAAAATTATATCATAATAGTACAAGTTTTATCAATAAATCTTTAGTAAAGCATCACTTAAATATATCTTTCGCTTCTAAATACCAAAGTAACAAATCCATATTATCCATCGGAATTCCTACTTCTTTACAATATTTTTTCAATTTCTCTTCAATCTCTTTATAAAGTTTCGGTGATAACGTTTTAGGTATTACTTCTATTACTTCTAATGCCACCAAATTTTTCAAAATATGTCTATCCAATATTGCTAACTCTTTTCCAAATCCCACATTTCTTAAAAAATGACTTGCTTCCTTATAGGACATCCCTCTTATATTTTTTACTATCCATTCTCTCATCTCGAGTATAGAATTAAAACTAGAGAAAAAATCTTTTGTTATAAACTCACCTTTTTCATCTGTCATCTGCTGCCTTAAAAGGTATAAGTTTTTAGCTTTAGTTTTATTAAAACGAACTATATTTAAAAAAGGTAAAATCTCATCTTCTGTACCTGTAAAAAGAATTTTTGAATCCCTTAGTTCACTGATTGCCTTCCAGGCATTTTTAGCTTTAGATTGAGGTGTCAATATACAAAAAGCCAATTCACAATACACAGCTTTATTATCCCCTTCTCTCCATACTCTTCTGTAGTCTTCTAATCTACTTTCTATTCTATCTTTTATATTTTCATATATCTTTTCAACTTCATAAAAATAGGTGTTTTTCATAGCACTACCTCCTCGAGTTATCATAATTTAATTTTATCATACTTTTTTAACTCTTTGCAGTTGTTTTTTAAAAAAAATAGGATAAAGCAATGTGCTCTATCCTACTTTAAATTATAGATTTACAAAATAACCATACTCTTTAAATAATCCTGAAACCTTATCTAAATTTTCCTTTTTTACCATTATATGTAAATCTTCACCTTTTAAAATTAAACTCTTAAATCTTTTATCTTTTGTTATCGCCGATAGAAGATCTTTGTCATTTTTTAATTTTAATACCTTATACTCTGGTACATGTGTAATTAACTCTGTCTTCTCCATAACCTCTCCAAAGAATCTATTCCAATTTGTTGGTAAATCATTTGTTATTTTCTCTTTAAACTCTTGAATTTTACTCTGAACCTCGTTTAAATTTTCTAAACCTTTTGTCAAAGTTTCCTCTGTTATCTTAAATTTATTTGGAGCTATCTTATTTGCTATTCTTTCTAAAGTCATCATTCTTAAAGGACTTTCACCTAAAACAGTAACAATCAATCTATCTTCATCTAAAACAATTTGTCCCTCATCTTGTAAAACTTTAAAATCATATGTTGGAACTCTATCAAAGATATATCTTCCTAATTCTGTAAATTTAACATATTTGATTCCATCATACTTACTTAAATATCCATTTTTTAAATATAATGAGTTTGCTGATGATGGCTTCTCATAACATATTTCAAGTACACCTAGCGAAGCTAGAATAAAGAATACTGATTTTATGAATGGTTCTACAACATAAGCTAAATACTTATCATATCCTACAATTTTTGTTCTCTCATAATTAGCTTCATTTATATAAAGAGTTGCAAATGCTGATTCGACATCTATAATCTCTATAAACTCATCTCTATAAAGAATACTTTTTATTATATTATCTATTGAGACATATCCGTCATCAGGGAACTCTGATAAGATCATCTTAATCGTAGCTAAACCTCTTTTTATCTCATCATTTGATTTCCCTACATTCTTTATTCCCTTTAAATAATTTAAATAAAGACTAATATAGGTATTATCCTCACTTTTAATAATGCTACCATCTAAGAATCCATTCACAATTGATTTTAAATTGCTAGATCTTATAAAATCATCATTTAAATATTCATCTTTGAATAGAAATAAAAACAACCCCATTGTTTCTGTCTTTAAAAACTCTAAATCTTTTATCCCCTCATAATACTCATGGATATTACAATACTTTTTCATATTGTTCTTAGATTCTTTCAATAATTTTCCACTACTTGAAAGTTGCATCTTTCCATCTTTAAAGAATGAGTAATATTTTCTCAGATTTTCTTGGATTTTCTCTTCATTATTTTCTTTAAACTCTGATTGGCAGTTATTTAATTTATAAATAAAATACTCTTTTGGTTTATTCATAAATCTTCTCATGACTCTCACAATATCATTATTTAAAGTTAAATATTCACCTCTTTTAGTATCTCCATTCTTTGTAAAAAATAAAAACTCATCTTTCAATTCAGATTTTATATTATATCCCTCTTCATCTTTTAAATATAAATCTCTATCTTTTATCTTGAATTTACCTTTCCAAGCTACACTTTCAAAAACCTCCTGAACCTCTTTTGGTAAAGATGAGAAGATTCCTTTAAAAATCTCCTCTTTCGAGTACATCTGTTCCATCAATTCTAAAAATGTCTGTTTGTTTGTCGTCTCTGATATTAAAGATATCTCAAACAATCCTAAATTACTTCCTATATATCCCTCTGCTATCCAATCTAAAAAGTATTTTTTAAATATTTTAAAAAGAACCTCTTTTGAATAACTTTCATTCAAAGCTTTTCTAAATCTATCTTTACTTATTCCCATACCATCTCCTATTCTCCAAGAATAAACTCTATATCTTTTTCAGTTAAAGTTTTTAAAGTCGCACCTTCATCAGATATTAAATTATCTAATAGCTGACTCTTACTCTCTTGTAGCTTTAATATTTTCTCCTCTATCGTATCTTTTAATATCAATTTATAAGAGAATACCGTTCTATCCTGTCCTAGTCTGTAAGCTCTGTCAACAGCTTGATTTTCAACAGTTTTATTCCACCAAGGGTCATATATAAATATTGTATCTGCTGCAGTTAGATTAAGTCCAACTCCTCCAGTTTTTAAAGTCATTACAAAAACTTTATATTTTTTATCTTTTTGGAATAGATTTACCAATCCTTGTCTATCTTTTGTTGCTCCTGTCATCTCTAAGTATTTAATACCTCTTTTTCTTAAATCCGCTGTAATACTCTCTATACTTTTTATATAGTTTGTAAAGATTAGTACTTTATGACCATTTTCAACTGCATCTTGAACATTATTTATAAGTACCTCTCTTTTACTTGAAAGTATATTTGGATTTTTCATCTCAGGACAACTTGTTAATTGTCTAAGTTCATTTAAAGCTTGAAGTATATAGAATTGAGTTTTCCCTAATCCTTGGCTCTTTATTTGACTATTTATCATGCCATAATAATAAGCTCTTCTCTCCTCATATAATCTCTTTTGCTCTGGATTCATTCCTATAAATAGAGTTTTCTCTATCTTATCTGGTAAATCTTTTAAAACTTCCTTTTTTACTCTTCTAAGAATAAATGGATATATTTTTTTCTTTAACTCTTCAATCGCTTCCTTATCATTTTCTTTTTGAATTGGATTTGCGTAATGATAATTAAATTCATCTAAAGTTCCAAACATTGATGGATTTAAGAATCTAAATAATGAATATAGCTCCCCTAAGTTATTCTCTATTGGAGTTCCACTTAAAGCTAATCTATATTTTGCATCTAACAACATAACTGCTTTTGTTGTTTGTGCATTAACATTTTTTATATTTTGAGACTCATCTAACACTATCAAATCAAATTTCATCTCTTTTAAATATTCTATATCATTTCTTACAGTTCCATAAGTTGTAATTATTGCTTCTACATCATTAAATATAGTTTTATCTCTGAAGTTTCCATAATATATCCCACATTTTAAAGTTGGACTAAACTTTCTTATCTCACTTTCCCAGTTATAGATTAAACTTTTTGGCATTATTATTAGAGATTTTCTTCCTGGCACAGTATGTAAACTAGTGATCAACGTTATTGCCTGAAGCGTTTTTCCTAATCCCATATCATCTGCTAAACATCCACCTAAGTTATTATCCATCAGATATCTCAACCATTTATAACCATACTCTTGGTATTCTCTCAATGTTGCATTTATTAGTGGCATCTCTGCATTATAGTTCTCTATTTGATTTATTCCTCTATAGAAACTCTTTGTTTTCTTTATCTCATTAGCTAAGACTTTATCTTCAATCAAGTCATCTATTATTGGTAAATCAAAGAATGAAATTTTTACATTCGATTTTCCATTATCTTTAAATACTCTCTCTAATTTTTCCATATATTTTCTGTTTATCAATGCGTTTGTTCCATCACTTAATACAATATACGAATCTTTTTTAAAACTATTTAAAACATCAACTATCGAGAATTTCTCTCCCTCTATCTCTAAATGTACATCTCCCTCTAGGAAATCTATACCGTGTTTAAAGTTTCCTACAACCTTTGGTTTAACAGCTTTTACGCTATATTTCTTTAAATTGTCAGTTCCTACAACCTTATATTTTCCTGCTAACTGAAGTAATTCTTGAGTTACAAACTCTCTAGCTAACTTCTCTTGTAATATTATAAAGTTTTCATCCACATAAAAACTTGATTTTATTTTTAAATTCTTTTGATGCTTAACAATCGTTTTTACTATCTCTTCCACTGTTTCATCTAAGTATGCTGGTTCTACTTTTGTTATCTCAACTCTTTTTAAATCATCTTTAATTACTAAAGCCTTTTCCAAAGTATGAGCTTTTAAAAATTCATAATCTATAGTTGAAATTGATGCTCCTATTTTTAAATATAAACTATTATCTTGAGATATCTTTTCAATTATTAACTCTTGAACTGGTTTCATATTTCCTTCATCAACCATTTCATAGTCTAAACACTCTATTTCTATTCCACTTCCAAATGAAAATGCTAAACTAAGATATTTCTCTAATTCAGTTCTTGTAAATTTTGATTCCATCTCTTTTAAGATATGTATTGTATCTTTTGGAATATCTATCCAATACATCGAATCATCACTTAAAACATAGTTATCTGAAACTACTGTAAACTCTTTTTCACCATTCAGAAGAAGCTTTCCTTCACAAAGCTCACTATCCTCTTCAACAAAATTAATCTTTAATACTATCTTATTCCCACTTAGAAACCAATTTATAGGTTTCATATCCCCTGTAACTACCTTTTTACTATTTTTTAGATAATCTAAAATCTCTATATTCTCATCGATATATAGTTCATTTTTTTCATTATCCCACCCAGAGAAAAAGCTATCCTCTTTTATCTCTTTAATTAAATCAATAATGCTTAAATCATTCTCATCATTGATTTCAAAGTCTGTAGTATCCTCTACTACTTCACCATTATTGTCTACTAAAGATACATAAGTTCCTACTTCATCACAAGTCAAAGTAAAAAATAATGATTGTTCCTTTTTTTCTAAATTAGATTCCATACCCTTTTCCCTCGTATATAAATTTTTTCTGAAATATATTATATCAAATTTTCTAAGGGTTATCAAGAAATTAAAAAAGGACTCTTTTAATTAGAGTCCTTTAAAAAACAATTATTTTGCTTCTGATTCTTTTATTAAAGCGTTCATCTCTTCAACTAGTGCATCTGCATCTAATCCATGAGCAGAGATTCCTTCTCCTAAAGTTTCTCCAGCTGCTACCATACATCCAACGCATCCTAATCCGTGCTTCTTAAATACCATTGAAATCACTGGGAATTTTTGTACTGCTTCTAAAATATTCATATCTTTAGTTACCATTTTTTAATCCTCCTATTTTCCTTTATATTACGTTTAAATTATATTAAACTTTACTTTTTTTGTCAACTATTTTCCTACCACATTTAGCAAGTCGTGAATTCTCACAACACCAACAACTTTTTTATTCTCTAAAACTGGCAATACAGAGATTTGACTCTCTCTATTTTCCATAAGTTCTAATGCATCTAAAGCCATTATATCCTGTGTTGCAAATGTATAGTTTCTTGTCATAATATCTTCAGCTTTCATCTCGAAGAACTTATCTCTCATCTTTAAAGCTCTTCTGATATCTCCCTCTGTTATTATTCCTACTAAACTATCGTTTTCTACTATACAAACTACTCCTAATCTTTTCTTAGTCATAGTCATTATTACTGTATCCATATCACTTTGAAGTTCTGCAATTGGTAAATCCTTATGCATAACATCTTTTACCTTCATTAAAAGTCTTCTTCCTAAACTTCCACCTGGATGATACACAGCAAAATTTTCTGGCTTAAAGTTTCTAGCTTTTATTAAAACTGTTGCTAATGCATCTCCCATAACTAATGTACTTGTAGCTGAAGACATCGGTGCTAAATTTAATGGACAACCCTCTTGCTCTACTCCTATATCTAAAACTGCTGTTGCCTCTTTTCCAAGTCTTGAGTTTGGATTTGCTGTCATAGCAATCAATGTTGCTCCTATTTTTTTAATAGATGGAAGTATTGAAATTACTTCATCACTATTTCCACTATTTGATATAGCTATAACTACATCATCCTTATTTACCATCCCTAAATCTCCATGTAATCCTTCTGCTGAATTCATAAATACAGCTAAAGTTCCTGTCGATGCTAAAGTTGCTGCTATCTTTTTACCAATTATTCCTGACTTACCAATTCCTGTTATTACAACTTTTCCTTTTGAGTTAAGGATAAGGTTTACAACAATTTCTAAAGAATCAGAAATTTTATTTTTTACTTTTTCTAACTCGCATATCTCTTTGTCGAAAAGGTCTTGGGCTATTTTTTTCATATCCATAACTATCTACCTTTTACTAAATCATCTATTTTAACTGCTACTTTTAATATCTCTTCTAGATCAGATAGGAATAACATGTTTGGTCCATCTGACTTTGCATTTGTTGGATCTGGATGAACTTCAGCAAATATTGCATCTATTCCTATTGCAAGTCCTGCTCTCATTAGAGGGAATACAAACTCTCTATCTCCAGATGTTGCTGTTCCTAATCCACCTGGTTTTTGTACTGCATGAGTTACATCAAATACAACAGGGTATCCAAATTTTCTCATCTCTCCAAACCCTCTCATATCTACAACCATATTGTTGTACCCAAAAGTTGAACCTCTTTCACATAACATAATGTTTGGATTGTTCATCTCTTCCATTTTAACAACAACATTTTTCATATCCCAAGGTGCTAAGAATTGACCCTTCTTTATATTTACAGGTAATCCTGTTTCTGCTGCTGCTATTAGTAAATCTGTTTGTCTACATAAAAATGCTGGTATTTGGATTATATCTACAACTTTTGCAACCTCTTTACAGTGCCAAGCTTCATGTACATCAGTTACTACAGGTACATTAAATCTCTCTTTTACCTTTTTTAAAATCTCTAAACCTTTTTCAATTCCAGGTCCTCTATATGAATGGATTGACGATCTATTAGCTTTATCAAAAGATGCTTTGAATATGTAGTTTATTCCTAATCTATCACAAATATCTTTTACTTTTTCAGCGACTTCCATTACTAACTCTTCAGACTCAATTACACAAGGTCCAGCTATCAATGTAAATCTATTATTTCCACCAATTTCAAATTTATCTGCTATTTTAACTTTTTTTACTTCTTGAACTATTTTCAATTATTTCACCTCTTTTAATTCTTTTATAGCTTCTACAGCAATCTCTCTATCATCAAAGTGAATCTTTGTTGTTCCTAAAATTTGATAAGTTTCATGCCCTTTTCCAGCTATCAGTATTATATCATCTTTTTCAGCTTTTAAAACCGCTTTTTTTATAGCTTCTTTTCTATCTATTTCTATAATGTAGTTTTTGTTTTTAAACCCTTTTATTATATCCTCGATTATATCCTCTGGCTTCTCTGTTCTTGGATTATCTGATGTTACAATAACAAGTTGACTATATCTTTCTGCCACCTCTGCCATAACCGGTCTTTTAGTTTTATCTCTATCTCCACCACAGCCAAAAACAGTTATTATTTTGCCCTCTTCTCCTAAATCTACAACACCTTGAAGAATATTTTCAAGAGCATCTCCTGTATGTGCATAATCAACTACAACTCTGAAATCCTGTCCTACTGAAACCGCTTCAAATCTTCCTGGAGCTCCTTTTATATTTCCAACTCTCTCTTTTATTAAGTTAGAGTCTATTCCTAAAAGTTTTCCAACTCCTATAGCTGCTAATACATTATACATATTAAATTTTCCAAGCAGTGTTGGTTTCATCTCTTTTATTGTCTTATTGTCTAAATCAGCTTCCCCATTCAATGAGTAACTAATTCCTCCAAATTCGTTATATATTTTTCTTCCGTAAGAGTCATCAATATTTATAACCCCATTACCTTTATCTTTTAATTTATCAAAAAGTATTTTTTTAGCTTCAAAATAATCATCCATATCTTTATGATAATCTAAATGTTCTGGAGTTAAATTTGTAAATACTGCTACATCAAATTTTAACATATCCACTCTTCCGCTTGTTAATCCATGAGAACTAACTTCCATAACAAGATATCTCAATCCCTTATCAACAGCTTTCTTACTCATTTTTATTATATCTAAAGATTCCGGAGTTGTGTTCGGTGCTTCTATAATTTCATCTCCAATTTTATACTCTACCGTTCCAATTCTTGCAACAAACTCCTCTCCTAAAATTTGTTCTATTAAATATGTCGTCGTTGTTTTTCCATTAGTTCCTGTAACTCCAATTATTTTTAATTTTTTTTCAGGACTCTCATAAAAATTAGAAGCAATTACTCCTAACTTATTTCTTAAATCTTCAACTAAAAAATAGCTTACATCCCCTTTTAAATCTACAGATTCAGAAACAATAACTGCTGCAGCACCATTTTCTAAAGCTTTATCTATATATCTATGACCATCTACTAGAGCTCCTTTTAAGGCTACAAATATATCTCCAGATTTTATTTTTCTCGAGTCATATTCTAAATCTCCAGAATATATATCTTTAGTACCTGATTTTAAAATTTTATATTCCAATCCTTTAAATAATTTTTCCATCCTCATCCCTCACTCATATTGTTGAATTTATTATAACATTTTTAAAATAAAAACAAAACAATACCTTATACTAAACAAAAACAGAGGATTTCTCCTCTGTTTCAAAAACTATTTAGCAGGTGTATAAACTCCTGTGTTTAATCCATGCTTTATTGCCGATCTTACTTTAGTTGCTCTTACTGTCGCTCCAGCATTCTCTATATCTGCTGGTTTATAAAGAGTTTCCATAGCTTCATTTACATTTTTACCAGTTATTGCTGGGAATAATGCTTCATATTGAGATTTATTCTTCTCTAAATCTTTATTTTTTAAAAAATCTTCACCTTTATAAAATAAAGTTCTATATCTAGGATTTTCAACTTTATCATCTTTTAAATCGAATTGAATCTCTACTTGAGTTTCTTGTCCTGATATATAAACTCCTCTATAAGTACCATCTCTATGCTCTGCTGCAAATGTAACTGCTCCTAATACTGTCAATAAAACTAATAACTTTTTCATTAAACCCTCCCGTAAGATTTTTATATAATATTACCTCATTAAACTAATTACTGTCAATAGATAACTGTATAAAATTAATATATATTCCAATCTATTCTTTTTTTACATAATTTTTCTAAAGTTTTATTTATATCTTTGAAATGGTCACATCCAAAAAATCCTCTACTCGCTGAAAGTGGGCTTGGATGAACTCCTTCTAAAACTATATGTTTTTGATTGGTGATATATTTTTTCTTTGCTTTAGCGTTGTTTCCCCAAAGCACAAATATAACAGGTTCATCTTTATCATTTATCATCTTTATCACTTCATCTGTAAACTGTGTCCAACCTATTTTGCTATGAGAGTTAGCTTCACTCTCTCTTACAGTTAAAGTTGCATTTAGCAAAAATACTCCCTGTTTGGCCCAAGATTCTAAACATCCATGATTGAATATCTCTCCCTCTCCTTCAGCTAAAATCTCTTTATACATATTTCTTAAAGATGGTGGTATTTTTATATCTTTTTTTACAGAAAAAGCTAGTCCGTGAGCTTGACCAAAACCATGATAAGGATCTTGACCCAATATAACAACTTTTACATCTTTATAAGGCGTCAATTTAAAAGCTGTAAATATCTCATCTTTTGGTGGATAAATTATTTTTTCCGAATACTCTTTTTTCAAATACTCTTTCAATTCTAAAAAGTAATCTTTTTCAGATTCACTCTTTAAAACTTCATCCCAATCATTACCTATTTTCATCATAGCAACTCCTATTTTTTATCTAGAGTTAATGATCCACACTCTTTTATATATTTTTTCATTCCACAACCAGAGCATTGCTCTCTACAATCAACTGTCAATGCTTGCTTCTCACTATTTTCTAATTCTCTTATAAAGAACTCTTTACTTACACCAACATCCACTATATCCCAAGGTAAAGTTGCATCTAAAGCTCTCTCTCCTAAGTAATCTTTGTCAGTTATATTTAACTCTTCCATAGCTTCTTTCCAAATCGAATAGTTATCTTTATAATCATCTAATTTAGCTCCGATTTCATAAGCTTTCTCTATAAGATCAGCTGTTCTTTCATCTCCTCTAGATAAGAACCCTTCTAAATAAGATTTCTTAGGTGGGTGCATTCTAAGAGTTGAACCCTTCATTCCTCTGAACGCGTCTCTTAACATCCCTTGCTTTCTTTCTGTCTCTTCTACACTCATTTGCTCTTGCCATTGGTAAGGAGTATGAGGTTTTGGCACAAAATTAGAAACACTTGCAGTTATATTTACTCTTTTTCTTATCATTCTACATCTGTATGTTACTTTTTTTACTAGTTCATAGATTCCCATTACATCTTCATCAGTTTCGAAAGGTAATCCTATCATAAAGTAAAATTTCAAGTTATCCCATCCTGCTTTTACTGCTGCTTCTGCTGTTTCTAATATTTGATCCTCTGTTACACCTTTATTTATAACATCTCTCATTTTTTGGCTTCCAGCTTCAGGTGCAAATGTAAATCCTGGTCTTTTACCTCCACTTATATTTACAGCTACATCTACAGAATGAGTATTCATTCTTAATGATGGTAAAGAGATTGCTAAGTTTTTATTTTCATATTTCTTTTGCAATCCATCTATCAATGGTGTTATAGCTGTATAGTCACTACTACTTAATGATGACAGAGAAATTTCAGAATATCCTGTGTTGTATAACATATCATCAATAAGCTCTATATTTTTTTCTAAACTTCTCTCTCTAACTGGTCTGTATACATAACCAGCTTGACAGAATCTACATCCTCTTGTACATCCTCTTTGTATCTCAACAGAAGCTCTATCATGAACAATTTGAATGTATGGAACCAATTGCTCTGAGTATGATGGTGTGTTATCTAAATCTTGTAATATCGCTCTTTTTATTCTTTTTACACCTTTATGTAACTTTGGAATATATACTCCTTCAAAGTCCTTTATAGCCTCTAATTTTTCAGCTTTACTTTTTCCTGCTAAAGCTACTAAAGTTTGAGCTAGTTTAGTCATTGTTTCCTCTCCGTCACCAATAACGAAGAAGTCTAAGAATTTTTCCATAGTTGTTGGATTCATCATGCAAGTTCCACCAGCCATTATAAGAGGGTGCTCCTCTCCTCTTTGATCAGCATGTAAAGGTATCCCTGCTAAGTTTAAAGCATTTAAAACATTTGGATAACACATTTCATAAGAAAGTGAAAATCCTACAACATCAAAATCTTTTAACTCTGTTTTTGTCTCTAATGAAAACATTGGAATATTATTCTCTCTCATTAAAGTTTCCATATCCTCCATAGGAGCAAATCCTCTCTCTAAATAGAAGTTATCAACTTTATTCATAATTGAATATAAAAGTTTAATTCCTAAGTTTGACATTCCTACTTCATAGATGTCTGGGAAGAATAAACACATTCTTGCCTTTATTGTATCTAAATCTTTATGAAAACTATTTATCTCATTACCTAAATATTGAGCTGGTTTCTCTACTGACATTAAATATTTACTTATATCTACTCTCATCTCTCTCCTCTTATTCATCATCTATCTGTTGAAAGATTCTCATTTTATCTTCAACATTTTTTTTATGGTGATCTCTACATAATCTTGCTAACTCTAAATCTATCTCTTTTAATTTTTGGTAGGCATTTTCTGGATGTTTCTCTAGCATTTCATCACCTATCAAAACCTTTTTAACTCTTCTATAAAAAGTGACGTTACCTTTTCCACAATCATGTAGTAAAGCTAACTTCAAATATCTACTCTCTTTCTTTAAAATCTCATTTTTTTGAACAGCTTTGTAAATCAGAAAAGAGTGCAGTCTATCGTAATCACTCATCTCGTTAAAAATACTAAACTCCTCTTTTGAAAGAATTTTTTTTACTTCCTCTTCATCTCTTTTATCAAACTTTAAAAACAAACATCTAAAAGCTTGTTTCAATCTAGAAATCATCTAAATCTCCCTTATAATTATATTTCCAAACTCTTTTCTTAAAGCTTTAATATTTGAAGCATTTTTTCCTATCACTTCGCCTTTTTTATCTTTTTGAACATAAAATATATAAATTTTTCCATCTGCTGTTCGCTCTATTTTTTCAACCCCTGAAACAGTCATATCAGGGATAGGTAAAATCATTTTATCTAACAACTCATCTTTTAAATACACATTCTCCAAAGTTAGATATTTACCCGGAAAAGTTTCAACCTCTCCTGTTAAAATATATCCTGACATATTTCTAACTTGCTTAGGCATAAATGAGTTTCCTATAAATCTAAGAACATTTTTTTCAAAAGTTACAACTACGCTTCTTTCATGCTCTTTTAGCTCTAAACCTTTCTTATCTGTAAATCTACTTACATCATAAGTTCCACTGATTTCTTCTAAGGTTTTTTGAATCTCTTCTAAAGGTCTTTTTATTCTTTTTTTAGGATATCTATAAAGATACTCTCTTTTATCTACATATTCAGGAAACGAAAGATTTGGAAAAGTTTTTTGAACCTTTCTTATAAAAATAGATTCTTTCATCTTTTCGTTAAATTTAAAAATAATATCTTTTAAATCTCCTTCAAAGTTACTGCTCACATAAAGCATATTTCTTTCAGCAGAAACTTTAGCGTCCGTTCTTCCACCTTGTTGAATACCTTTTGCCCAAGTGAATCCTAACTCATTCATCACTCTTCTAAATTCACCTTTTACAGTGATTTTTCCTGCCATCTCATCAAAAGAGTGAAACTTTTCTCCATTATAAAAAACTGTAAATATGTATCCCCATTTATCAGTTTTTTCGACTCCTCTAAAATCCATTACTCTCCTCTTTTTCTAACTATATGACATCTTCTGCATCTAGCTTCATAACTTTCACTCGCTCCAACTAAAACAATTGGATCATCCTCGTAAGCTGGCTCTCCATTCACAAGTCTTTGCGTTCTAGAAGCTGGATTCCCGCAGCAAGCACATATTGCATTGAACTTATCCACATACTCAGCTTTTGCCATTAATCTATCCATTGGCTTAAAAGGTTCTCCTCTAAAATCTTGATCTAATCCTGCAACAACAACTCTTTTTCCCGAATCCGCTAGTTCTTCACAAAAATCTGCAACTTCTTCTCCGAAGAATTGAACCTCATCTATTCCAACAACTCTCACATCTTCATATTGAGTTCTGATTATCTCTCTCATCTCTTCTACTGTTGAAGCTGGAACAGCTTCTATAAAAGCTTGGCTATGAGACGCCACTTTTGTATCATCATATCTATCATCACTTGCGTGTTTAAAAACTACCATCTTTTGATTTGCGTACTTTGATCTTCTCATTCTTCTTATTAATTCTTCACTTTTTCCTGAGAACATACTTCCTGTTACGACCTCTATCCAACCCATTCCTTCTGTTAATAATAAATGCATTGTATTTTTTCCTCCATCTACAACTATTTTTTACCTATTTTCTATTATAACATAATTACCACATCAACACAAAGTTATATATTCATTGAAATAAAAAAGTGACTCTAAGAGCCACTTCTATTTTTATTATTTTTCCTCTACATATCCTAATTCTTTTAAGAATGGTTTTTTCTTTCTCCAGTCATCTTTTACTTTTACCCAAAGTTCTAAATAAATTTGAACTCCTATAAGATTTTCAATATCTTTTCTAGCTTGAATTCCAATCTCTTTAAGCATCTTTCCTTGTTTTCCAATTATAATACCTTTTTGAGAATCTCTTTCAACATAGATATTTATATCAAACTTATCTTTTCCATTATCTCTTCTTGTAACATTTATAATCTCTATTGCTACAGAGTGAGGAATTTCATCTCTTGTTCTTTCTAATATTTTTTCTCTTACAACCTCAGTTATTACTCTATACATAGGCATATCTGTGTACATATCATCTGGATAATATTTCATTCCATCCTCTAAGAATGGATCAAGTGCTTCTAATAACTTTGGAACTCCTATAGCATATTGTCCTGCAATTTCTACTATAGCATCAAATTCACCAAGTTTTTCTGCAATCTCAGCTCTTTTTAGAATTAGCTCTTCATCGTTTATTTTATCTATTTTATTTACAATTAGAACTCTTGGTGTTTTTCTTGCTTCTTTAACTTTTTCTAATACAAATAAATCTCCTGTACTAATTTCTTGAGAAGCATCTATTACCATAGCTATAACATCTACATCCTTAAGAACTCTCACAGCACTATTAGTCATATGTTCTCCTAATAGATGCTTTGGCTTATGTATTCCTGGAGTATCCACGAATATATATTGATTATCATTAAAATTTAAAATCCCTTTTATTGTATCTCTAGTCGTTCCCGCTTTATCAGAAACAATAGCCACTTTCTCATTTACAAGTTTATTTATTAATGTAGATTTTCCAACATTTGGTCTACCTACAACAGCTATAAATCCAGCTTTCACCTTTAATCATCTCCTATTCCAATTTTAAAGTACTTTTCTTTTAATTCTAAAAGAAATTGTTCTTCATTACTCTCATCATTATATTTTACCATAGTTTTCAAAGTATTTCTCAACATATTTGGAGTTATCTCTCTTTCTATTCCAGATTTTTTTCCAAGAGACATAAATCTTGCTCTAAATGATTGTCTACTAAATCCCGAAAATACAAGATTACTCTTTGCAGGAACAAGTGTCTGTCTTGTTTCTTTCACATATAACTCTAACTCTTCAGAAAGGTCTTCGGATATTTTCATCTTCTCTCCCTTATCCTCGTTAAAAATAAATCCATATGAGAAAAGTTCTAAATCTGATAGTCTAACTTTTAAAATATCATTTATTGACAAATTAGTTTCCACCAATAATTTTATCACCAATCTATCCCTCAATCCTTTTGAGTCTTTTTTACAACTATCTAGTATATTATTAATCTCCCAAAGTTCTAAAGTTTCTAGTTCTTTTTCTGGAGCTCTTCCCATCACTACTCCATCTGTTGGATTGTCATCTATCAGTCTTCTTTCTAATAGGTATCTATAAAAAGTTTTTACTGTACTTATTTTTCTTAAAATAGAGTTTGGTTGATAACTATTTTTCAAATATTCAATATATTTTAAAATGTCATCATTATTAACTTCTAATAAATCTTTAACTATAAACTCTTGAAAATCTTTCATATCACCATTATATAAATCCAAAGTTTCTTTCTTTAATCCCTTTGAATCTGATTTGTATTTTATAAAACTCTCCAATAACCTCATCATATATCACCTAACAACTCTTTAGCATGTTCTATAACAGCTTCAGATATATTTTTTCCTGCTAACATTCTTGCAATCTCTTTAATTCTTTCATCTGAATTTAACTCTTTTACTTTAGTTACAGTTTTATTCTCTACTAAACCTTTCTCTATATAAAACTGCTGAGAAGCTTTAGCCGCTATAGCCGGAGAGTGTGTTATACTCATAACTTGAGTTGTTTCACCAATCTCCTGAAGTTTATTTGCTATTTTTCTAACAGTTTCTCCACCTACTCCAGTATCTATTTCATCAAATATTAAAATTGGGATATTGTCAACTTTAGAGAATATAACCTTGATAGCTAACATTATTCTACTTACCTCTCCACCCGAGGCTACTTTCCAAAGTGGTTTTAATCCTTGACCAACATTTGTAGATATCATAAATTCAACCGAATCTATTCCATTTGAAGACATTGTTGCTGATTCTTCAAAATCAATTTTAAAATTTGCATCCCCCATATTTAAACCTTTAAGCTCATCTTGAAGATTATCCTCTATTATTTTAGCTTTTGATTTTCTAATTTCAGTCAACTCTTTTGCTAATTTATAATATTTTTCTTTTGCTTCATCACTTTCTTTTTGTAACTTTTTTACTTGGAAACTATTCTCATCTAATAGCTGTAATTTTTCTTCTAAGTTATTTCTATATTCAATTATATCTGAAATTTGATCTCCGTATTTTGACTTTAAACGATTTATTGTGTCTAATCTCGATATAACTTTTTCTAATCTCATATCGTCAGCTTCTATATCATCATTTAAATCTTTTATTGAGTCAACACAATCTTGAAGATCGTAGTAAACTCTTTCTAATCTTTCTAAATTCTCCTGAAACTCTTTTCCATATTTAGAAATTGTTTCTAAATTCTTTCTACTGTTGTATATAATACTCAAAGCATTTTTTTCATTATCTTTCAATAAATCCTCTGTTAAAGATAATTTCTCTTTAATTTTTCCAGCATGGAAAAGTTTCTTATACTCCTCCTCTAATTTTTCATCCTCGCCATCTTTCAAAGCTACTTTATCTATCTCTTGAAGTTGAAATTCATAAAACTCTTTTTTTTCAATAGTTTCTTTCTTATTTTTTTCAACATCTTGAATTCTTCTTTCTAGGCTAGAGTATTCATTGTATATAGTTTCTAGCTGTTTTTTTATTGCAATTCCATCCTCACCTAAGAATCTATCCAACAGTCTTAAATGATTACTTTTATTTAAAAGCATCTGATGTGAGTGTTGACCAACTATATCTACCAGAGTTCCCATTATCTCTTTCAAACTAGACATCGGAACTCTTATATTATTTACAAAAGCCTTTCCTTTTCCATTCTTATCTATATGCCGTCTCACAATAACTTCGTTATCTTCAGCTTCTATTCCAAGCTCTTTAAGCTCTGCTTCTTGCTCTTCATTTACGGCAAATACACCTTGAGCTAACAGATAATCCTGTCCATCTCTAACCATATCAGCACTAGCTTTTTCTCCTATCAATAAGTTTATTCCGCTTAAAATTATCGATTTTCCTGCCCCAGTTTCACCCGTTAAAACAATCAAACCATTTTCAAACTCCAAATCTACTTTTTCTATTATAGCTAAATTTTCTATTTTCAACTCTTTTAACATAGATTATCTCCCCACTTTAATTTATCTCTTAAGATTCCATAGTAATCTCTTCCTTCAGGTAATATGAGATTTATTTTTTTATGAGAGTAATAAACTTGAATCTCTTCTCCTTTTTCTATCTCTCTTTCATTTTCACCATCTACTATTATACTACCTTTTTGTTCAGGATTTAAAGTTAAAATTAATCTCTCTTTACCGCTAATTATTATAGGTCTAGTTGCTAAGTTATGAGGAGCTAAAGGAGTCACAACTATCGCTTCAATTTGCGGCATTACAATTGGACCTCCTGCTGATAAAGAGTAAGCTGTTGATCCTGTTGGAGTTGCTATTATTATTCCATCAGCTTTATAGTTACAAATTTTCGTGTTTTCTGTACTCATCTCAATATTTAAAATTTTTGAACTAGCCATCTTTTTTGATATTACAACCTCATTCAAAACATCTATTTTCTCATCTTTTATAACTACTTCTAGAAGATGTCTACTTTCAATTTTAACTAATCCTTTTAAATAGTTATCAAAAGTTGGTCGAAACTCTTCAACTTTTATCTCTGTTAAAAAACCTAGCGACCCTGCATTTACAGCAAAAATATCTATTCTTTTATTTTTTATCAGCGTTTTAGAAGCCCTCAATAAAGTTCCATCTCCACCAATAACTACTGCAAAATCAGCATCCATTATATTTTCAATCGGAACTATCTCGATTTTTTTTTCTTTAAAGAACCCTAAAAGTTCTTGATAAAGCTTTATTGCTTCATTCTTATTATCATTGTAAACTATAGTTCCTTTCATCTATATCCTCCCTAAAATAGAGTTTCCGGATTTATTGGTTTTAAATTAAATCTCACTTCATAATAAAGATTTGCTTTACTCTCTGTATTCAATCCTAGAACTCCTATATCTTGTCCTTTTTGAACCTGCTGATTTAATTTAACACCTACAGCGATAAGGTTTCCATAAACACCTATCGTGTTATAGCCGTAATCCACCATTACCACATTATTTAACCCTTGGAATTTATCTGCATATATAACCTTTCCAGTTGATGAAGCCTTAACTTTCATTCCCATCTTTCCTGCAATTTCTATTCCGTTACTTATAACTTCTCCATTTTTCTTCTCTTTAAATTTTACTACTACGTTTCCAGTTATTGGCTTTAAGAACTTTCCTAGATTTGCTACAGCAGTATCTAATTTTACGGTTTTAGCAGCGACACTTCTAGCTTTAATAATTCTTTCAATTTCTTTTTCAATATTTTTCTTTTGAACTTGTAGCTTACTTATAGTATTTACATGGGAAGTTTTCTCTTGGTTTAATCTTGTTATCAGTCTATTTTTTTCTTGCTTTTTAGATTCACCTGACCTTCTATTTGAGTCTAATCTTCTCTTTAATACAGTAAGTTTCTGTCTATCATTTTCAATATCTCTTTTAACTTGTGTTATTGAAGTTTGAACAGTTTTTATGTGCTCCATACTTTCTAAATCACCATAAAGTAGTCTAGAAAAACTTCTTTTTGCAATACTTCTTTCTTTTGTATCACTTTCTAAATTTGATTTTCTAGTTACCTCTATCATTTTAGCTTTAAACTCAGATTTTCTTCTATCTAAAACCTTATTACTTACATCTAAATTTAATTCTCCGTATTGAATATTTCTATTAACTATTTTTATCTCTTCCTGAATTTTTTCAGCTTCTTTTTCTATCTCTTTTATCTCACTATTTATATTTTCAATTTGTTTTTCTACACTAATTTTTTCTGAGTTTATATTTTCAATTCGTGTATTTTTCTGCTTTATTTCGCTCTCAATTTTCTTCATACGATTTTTTAAATTATCAACACTATCCGCAAAAATAAAATTTGAACAAATAAAAAAAATCATCAACACTCTCATAACTAAACCTCATCCTTTTTTAGTTTAGCTGTTGATTTCCATGCTAATACTATTACAACTAATGTAGCTACAACTTCTAATATAACTATTTGTTTAAAACTCTGAAGAATCAACGTTGAAAGAATTTTTTGATATCTTTCTCTTAAAATTATATAAATATTAAAAAATATTAACCCTCCAACTATTGCACTTCCTAAAAAAGGAATCAAATTTTTGTTTCTAGCTACAAAAAAGTTTCTTTTATTTTGAGGATTTTTCACTGCATAGAGCATGTAATCTCTTACAATAACTCCTCTTAATATAGTTATTATTTGATAGCACATTCCTAATGATAAAAATAAACATAAAAATAATGACATATTAACTGCACTAATTTTTCTTTCTGTTGTTTGTAAAAATTGATTATCTATATATATCTCTCTCACCATAGGATTAACATCTAGTAACTCTTGGATGGCATGGAGGTTTTTTTCATTTTTAAAATATATAATTATTGAATTTGGTAATGGATTTTCACTTTTTGGTATAACTATCTCTAACTCTTTCTGTAAATTTCTAAAAGCTTCCTCTTTTGATAAAAATTTTATCCCTTTAACATTTTCATTTTCTAAAAGAAATTTTTCAAACTCTTGTATTTTCTCTTTTGCACTATCATTTTGTAATTCCACAGTCATAAAGTAGTTATTTTTTAAAATTTTCCCAATAAAATAGCTATTAGAAGATAATGAAATAAATATATTAAATATCATAAAACTTAATGCTAAAGCTATAAATGTTCTTTTACCTTTTCTGTTTTCCATCTCTTCTCCCTAATTAAAATATAGAGGCCAGTCTAACTCGCCTCTATACTATGTATTTTCTATAAGTTTTCTTTTACTACTGATACTAACTTATCTGCTGTAAGTTCATACTTCTCTAATAACTCTTCAGCTTTTCCACTTTGACCAAACTTGTCATAGATTCCAACTTTTTTAACTAACGT
>NZ_JRJZ01000053.1:0-488 GCF_000800875.1 Cetobacterium sp. ZWU0022 | reverse complement strand
ATAACTTTGTTTCAAATTGAAGCAAAGTTATTTTTATAAAAGGAGAAATTTGAGTGTTTATAAAAAAAGCTATAGCAACTTTAATTGTAATTATTTGGAGTGGAATATGTTTGTTTGCAAAAACTGTGGAAATATAGATTATGATTATATAAACTTTAAAAAGAAAATAATAGTTTGCAGTAAATGTAAAGAAGAAAATGAGTTACAAGAGGGCTAAAAATTGAATAATGAATATGTTTTCAATTTTTAGTCCAATAAATATTTTAGAGGTTTAGAATAATGAATAGTTTGAAAGAAATGAAAAGTGAACTAAAACAATTGAGTAATCGAATTGAAAAATATTTAGAATTTTTAGATAGGAAAGATAATGAATTAGATACAATGGAAAAAATAAATATAGATAATCAATTAAGATTTATGTTTCAATACAAATGGGAGTTAGAACATAGAATAAAGTTTAAAAAATAAATTATTAAAATAATATATTA
>NZ_JRJZ01000160.1:0-975 GCF_000800875.1 Cetobacterium sp. ZWU0022 | reverse complement strand
AATGCTCACAGAGAAGAATTTGTAGAAAACGTTATAGAATCTTTAGAGAAAGGTAAAATTCCCTGGGAAAAGGACTGGGAAAATTCACAAGCTCCAATGAATCCAGTAACAGGAACGATATATAAAGGGTCTAATAATATAGTTTTAAATTCTGTATCTTGTTTTAAAGATTATGAAGATCACAGATGGATGACTTATAAACAAGCTCAGGAGAAAAATTGGCAAGTAAGAGAAGGAGAAAAAGGAACAAAAATAGAATATTTTTCAATCATAGATAAAAAAACAAATAAACCATTAAATAAAGAAATGTACAATAAATTATCTCAAAATGAAAAGCTAGAATATGATAAAAATTTATATTATTTAAGAAAAACTTATACAGTATTTAATGGACAACAAATTGATGGTATTCCTGAACTGCAAAAAGAAAAAAGAGAAGTTGATTATAACAAAATTAATGATATTTTAGTAAATTCAAATATTGAAATAAAATATGGTGATGATAGAGCTTTTTATTCTCCTGAAAAAGATATTATAGCACTTCCTCCAAAAGAAGTTTTTAAAAATGAAAATTCATTTTATGGAACTGCCTTACATGAACTAGCACATAGTACAGGACATCCTCAAAGATTAAATAGAGATTTATCGGGAAGATTTGGAACAGAAAGTTATGCAAAGGAAGAATTAAAAGCTGAATTTGCAAGTGTTTTTATCGGTCAAGAAAAAGGATTAAATTATAACGAAAGACATTTAGAAAACTCTAATGCTTATCTTCAAAGTTGGATAAATGTTTTAAAAAATGACCCTAATGAAATTTTTACAGCTTCTAAAGAAGCAGATAAAATTTCTACTCATGTTTTAAAGTATGAAAAAGAAAAACAACCAAAAATAGAAAAATCACTAAAAAAAGAGTTAGAAATTTCATTATAACCCTTCAAGAATTGAGTGTTTACAGGTACACAATACTCTTTATTT
>NZ_JRJZ01000193.1:0-720 GCF_000800875.1 Cetobacterium sp. ZWU0022 | reverse complement strand
AATGCTAAAATAGCATTAGAAGAGATGAAACCATACTTCCCAAATGGTGTAGAAGTAAATACTGTAATGGATTATTCTGAGAACATTAATTCATCGATTTCAGGAGTAAAGGGAAATGCTGTTACAGGACTAGTTCTTGCAACTATAGTATTACTTGTGTTCTTAAAAAATATTAGAGCGACAATGCTAATTTCATTGGCATTACCAATTGCAATTATATTTACGTTTGCCTTCCTATCGCTTTTAGGAGTAACGATAAACGTTATATCTCTAATGGGATTATCAATTGGAGTTGGAATGCTTACGGATAACTCGGTTGTTGTTATAGATAATATCTATAGACACATAACAGAGCTGAAAAAGCCAGTTATGGAAGCCTCAGAGGATGGAGCTTCAGAAGTTGCAGTTGCAATATTAGCTTCGGCTTTAACAACAATGGTTGTATTTATACCAGTATTATTTATACCAGGTATAGCAAGAGAGATATTTAGAGATATGTCATTATCAATTATATTCTCAAACGTTGCAGCTTTAATCGTATCATTGACTTTAATGCCGATGGTAGCAAGTAGATTCTTAAAAGCAAATGCAGATATAACAAAAGAGGGAAAAATATTTGGAAAAGTAAAATCTAGTTATGAGAAAATAATAGAGTGGGCTATTTCAAATAGAAAGAAAACAGTTGCATTAGCGTTCTTAACATTTATAGGAATGATGATA
>NZ_JRJZ01000130.1:0-411 GCF_000800875.1 Cetobacterium sp. ZWU0022 | reverse complement strand
AAAATGAAAATTATAAAATAAAATGTTATCAAGAAGGAAAAATATATTTTATGAGAAATGGGAGGAAATATAATGAATAAAAAATATTACGAATCATTTTATCCAAATGGAAAAATAAAAGAAAGATGTCCACTATCAAGGAGTGGTTCAAGACAAGGATGGTTAATAAAATATGATGAAAATGGAAAAGAAATTGAAAAGCTATTATATGATAATGGCATATTAATTGGAAATCCACTTGAAAATAAAAATATGATAGAAATATCAGACAAAATAGGAATAAGTTTTGAAGAAAATCCATTTGAAAATGAAGAAGCAGACACAGAAGAAATTTTTGAAAAGAAAAATTTAAGTTCATTATTATATGGGAGAGAATATTATGGAAAAGAAAGATAAAAATAATGCTCACAG
>NZ_JRJZ01000029.1:0-2768 GCF_000800875.1 Cetobacterium sp. ZWU0022 | reverse complement strand
TGATAATAAAAGTAATAAATCATATTTTCAAAAAAACTTAAAAAAAATCTCGAAAAATATAGATATATATTTGATTAAAGATAGATTTAAAGATGGAGAAGATATGATAGCTAAAGATAGTGGACAAGAGATTATTGAACTTGTGAATAATTTAACTTTTGGAAAATATTCATTACAAAACAAGGGTATTGGAGAGATTACAACAGTATATAATAAGCAAAATTGGAATATATTCTTATTGAATACGACAGATACAAATAAGTTACTTTATGATGGATATAGAGAGATAAAGAAAAGATGTGGTTTAATATCTAATGGTTTTAGCTTGGAGCAAACTGATAAAAATAAAAAAGTAGCTATTAAAAGAGTAATTGAAGAATTATTTATAAAAGAGCAACTACAAAATTTAGATATATCAAAACTTAATAGCAAATATAATATTTTTGAAGGAGTTAGTTGTATTCATTTTAAGAATGAAAAAATAAGAAAAATTACTGTATTAAAGAATGGAAAAATAAAAATTGAAAGCTGTCAAATTTATGAAAATAGCTCTTTAAAAGATGAATTTAACTTTCTTATTGAAAAGTTTAATATAAAAATTGACTATGATAAATCAAAAATAAAATGGTTAGATATTAAGTTTATGAAAATAGGAGAAAAATATATTTATATATTGGATACAGAGCTTAGAGTATATTTTGACAGTAATCAATTTATTAATTTTTATAAACAAAGTATAGAAAGTGGTATGAAGGGAATTGCTAAAGGCTTAGATAGTTTTCTTGGAATGACAATGGCTATAAGATTAAATCGAAAAGAGCAGATGTACTACTCTTTCTATGATACTGGTATAGATGGGAAAGAGACATTCTCTCCAAATATAAAAAAATTGATTACAGACAAAAAGTTAAATGATAAAGAGTATGATATATTTTGTGAGAGCTTAGTATTTAAATATATTTCAAATGCTCAAAGATTAGCAACTTATCCATTTTTCTTTAAATTGACAAGTGAGGTGTAGGATGAGGAAAAATATTATTGGAGATATAAAAAATGAAATATTAACTCTCTATAAAGAAAAAATTGTTATAGAAAATAGTATTAGAAGAAAAAATGAGAAACAAATGCAGTTTTTAAATAGTGTTAAAAATAGAGTACAGCTAAATGTGGTTAAAATATTAAAAAAAACAATTAAATTAAATGAATGTATAGCTATTTTAAACGATGAAGAAAATATAAAAAATTTATTAACTCAAGTTAATAGAATAGATGAGAAGATAAAAAGTAAAGAAAAATTGAAAGGGGAGTTAGAAGCAAAGAGGAAAACTTTAGATTATTTATTTAATAAAGTTATATATTCAGAGAGCTTGACTGAAAATATACTTAAAGAAAAAATAGAGAAAAAAGTAGAGAGAAAAATAAATTTAAAAATAACAGAGCATGGATTGTTGAGATATATTGAAAGAGTTAAAAGAGTTAATATAGATTCAATCAAAGGCGAGATATTAGATATATTTGAAAAAGAGGATTTTAGAAAAAATGGTGTGTTTGAAAAAGATGGAGTTAGATACATTATTCAAGGAAATAAGATAGTAACTGTAATAAATAAAGTTCCATCTAAAGAAAAAGAGTTTAATAAGTATATACTTTATTATAGTAGGTATCGAAAGAATTTTCTTATTAAAAATTCATATAAGTATAATTTAAGAGTTTTATAATCAATTTAAATTTTAAAAAAACTTGCATATTAATCAATTAAGTAATGTAATTGTATTACAAATATGAATGAGGAGGTTTTAATATGTCTGTTATATCTGTTAGATTAAATGATGATGAAGAAACATTATTAAAAAAAGTTGCTAATTTTGAGGGAATGGGTCTTTCAAGCTATATAAAAAAAATTGTATTTGAGAGATTAGAGGAAGAATATGATTTAAAACTTGCTGAGAACACATATAAAGCTCATATAGAATCTAATCAAAAAACATACTCTTTTGAAAGTGTAGTAAAGGAATTAGGAATGGATCTATGAAAAATACAGGGTTGAATTTTCAGAAATATCTTTAGGACACTTAAAAAAATTGTAAAATAAAAAAAAAGCTTTACATATAATATGTATGATATGTATAATATGTAAAAAGGTGGTGTTTAAAATGGCTCAGATATCTGAAAGAATAAATATAATGTTTAATAAAGATGATTTAATTCAAATCAAAGATTTTTGTAAGAAAAAAGGAATGTCTTTTAGTGAATTTGCAAGAAAAACTTTGATAAAAGAAGTTAAAGAACAAGAAGAAATGGATTTATTAAAATTTATTAACGAAAATTGTGGATTTGTTGAGGAGCAGGAAGAAAAAGAAATAATAGATTTCATGAAAACTTATAATGAATCAGAAGCAGAATTTATTGAGGTGAGCCTTAATGACATCTTACAGGATTAAGTTTGACAAAAAGGCTGTAAAGTTCATGAAAGAAAATAGAATGGTAGGTTTAAAATTTTATGAAGCCTTTACCGAGATTTCCAAAGATACAAAAATGATATCATTATATGATGTAAAAAATTTAAAGGGTATTAAAGATGTTAAAAGACTTAGGATAGGAAGTTATAGAGCTTTATTCAAAATAGTTAATAATGAATTAGTTATATTGGTTATCGATATTGGAAGTAGAGGCGATATATACAAATAAACTGGCAGGGGAAACCTTGCCTTTTTTTATTATTTAGGAAATTATAATTTTTTGAAATTGTTCTTAAAAACACTAAAAAT
>NZ_JRJZ01000093.1:0-417 GCF_000800875.1 Cetobacterium sp. ZWU0022 | reverse complement strand
TTAGTTGTAGACTATATTGGAATAGGAGATGCACTTAAAAAAGCATTAAGACAATATACACCAAATGATCAAAAGTGCACTGGAGTAGATACAGAAAAAGCGGTAGCTCTTATGATTGAACACTATGAAATTCTAAAAGAGATATTCCATCACTTTGATTATTCAAAATATAAAAGTAGTAGTGCTTTAGAGCGTGCTAGAGTTATTATAGAGGGTATGGATTACATCTTAGGTTTTGAAAATGATGAACCTGGAATTAAAAAAAGATTTATTGATAATGTTTTAGCACTAGCTAAGGCTCATTCTCTATGTATAACAACTCGTGATGGACAGGCTTTAAATGATGAGATAAGCTATTTTAAAGCTGTTAAAGCTAGTGTTATTAAGTTAGAAACTGAGGATAAAGGAGATAATCCT
>NZ_JRJZ01000162.1:0-625 GCF_000800875.1 Cetobacterium sp. ZWU0022 | reverse complement strand
TTATACAATATATGTTATACTAATTTTGCTATAGTGTTTTTATAAAACACTCATTACCATTTTTGCTTTCATTTTGGAGGTGAAGATGGTTTTTTATTTTGTAGCTTTTTTTAAAATTATTTCTTTAGTTTCAGGAACAAATTTTATCACTATCTCTTTATCTTCTTCAGTAATTCCTATTTCTCTAATCCACTCAATAGGAATACTTACTTTTGGTGTAATGTGTCCTGTCCCTGATTTTGAAAAAGCTACTTTTTTAACTATTTCCTCCACCATTTCCTCCTTCCACTCGACCGAGTACGTAAATTATAACATTTGCACTCGACCGAGTCAAGAGTTTTTTATATTTTATATTCTAAATTTTTTATTTCTCTTTTCTTTACTTTGATTTCTAATGATATTTTTGTTAATGTGCTTATAACTTTTATATATATTTCTTTTCCCCTTATTTGAAATATATTGATTTTTAATTTTTCATTTTCTTTTAAAAAGCCTTTAATTAAGTACTTATTTTTTAAAAGTTTAATTGCATAACTTCTTTTAAAAATATCTTTGTATGATTTTCTCTTTATTTTTCTCATTTTCTAGTTCTTTGTTTATCATTTTATGTTGAAAAAAAACCCAT
>NZ_JRJZ01000095.1:0-494 GCF_000800875.1 Cetobacterium sp. ZWU0022 | reverse complement strand
CAGAACCAATAATCGCTTCCATCTTTGTGATATCTTTTTTAGTACGTTCAACAGTCTCTTCCTCTTGGCCTTCCATGATTTCTTCAAACTCACCATCAATTCTTGATAAATCTGGGAATCCCATATCCAATTTAACAAATCTATTTTCATAATAAATTTTAACAGTAGCTCCATCTTCAACAGCTCTTGTCATATCGTAAGTATCTATATAGTCACCAAATACAGCAGTTGTAGATTTATCATCAAAATCTATCGGTGTTCCTGTGAATCCAATATAATTTGCATTGGGAAGTGCATCACGAATATGTTTAGCATAACCATATTTACTGTTTCCATCTGCATCCATTTTAGCATCTAATCCATACTGTGATCTATGAGCCTCATCAGCTATAATATATATGTCACTTCTAGTACTAATAGCCTCTACAATCTCTCCAGCTTTAGGAGCAAACTTCTGTATTGTAGAGAATATTATTCCACCACTACTTACATTT
>NZ_JRJZ01000109.1:0-2423 GCF_000800875.1 Cetobacterium sp. ZWU0022 | reverse complement strand
TGTTTATGGTAATATAAAAAGACAGCAGAAATGCAACTTAAAAAAGCAACACTTAACATAAAAAAAGAGACCATTGACAAATAACCAAAATAACACTTTAATAAGTTAGACGACCAAATCTAATTATTAAGGGGTGTATAAAGGATGTTGCCAATGATCAATAAATATAATATCAAAACTATGTATTCTATTCAAGGAAAATCTTTAAGAGAAATTGCTAGAGAAACTGGACATACTTTTAGAACTGTTAAAAAATATGCCTTAACTGAAGATTTTTCAGATAAAATTATCAGAAGACCAGGAGTAAGTTCGCTTGATCCATTTAAAGAAATAATTAATCAATGGTTGATTAGTGATTTAGGTTCTCCTCGAAAACAGCGCCATACTGCTAAAAGAGTTTTTGAAAGATTATGCGAAGAATTTTCGGATACTTTTAATATTAGCTATAGAACAGTTTGTAAATATGTGAATGAAAAGAAAAAAACTTTAAAAGATTTCTCAAATAAAAATATAGGTCTTCTTTCTTTAACTCATTTACCTGGAGAAGCCCAGCTTGACTTTGGTGAAACGCAGTTTTCTATGAATGGAGAACTAATAAATGGTTATCATTTGGTAATTTCTTTCCCATATAGTAATCATTCATACGTTCAAATTTTTCCGAGTCAAAATCAAGAAGCTCTATTTCAAGGTATGAAAAATATATTTGATCATATTGGAAAAGTACCAAAAGAAATTTGGTTTGATAATATGTCTACTGCTGTTGCTCAAATAAAAAAAGGAAAAGAAAGAAAATTAACAGATAGATTTATTCAATTTATGACTCACTATGGGTTTAAAGCAAAATTTTGTAATCCTGCAAGCGGAAATGAAAAGGGCCATGTTGAAAATAAAGTAGGATATACTCGAAGAAATCTATTTGTACCTATTCCTAGCTTTGATTCTTTAAGCGATTTTAATAAAGAGTTATTAATAAAGTGTGAGCATGACTCTGACAGAGATCATTACAAAAAAAATAAAAATATTAATGATCTTTTCAAAGTTGATTTATCAGAAATGATTCCTCTTAATTCATATACTTTTGAAGTATATAAATTACAAAAATATAAAACGAATAAAGTAGGTTTTGTTAAATTTGAAAGTAATGAATATTCAGTCCTCCCAAATTTTTTAAACAGTGAAGTTTGGTTAAAAATATTTGTTGATAAAATTGAAATTTTAGATAGCAACTATGAACTTTTAACATCTCATAGACGAATATATAAAAAAAATACAAAAATAACAAATTGGAAAGATTGGCTTAAAGTCTTAGAGCGAAAAATATCAGCGCTTGAATATACTGATTTTTATCAAGAACTACCTGAAATTTGGAAGATATATTTTAAATCTAAAGATTACATTGAAAAAAGAAAAATTGTCTCAGCTCTTTCTGAAATGCTAATAAGTAATGATTTAAGTATGGCAACAAGAGCGCTTGAATCTAATTTAGATAAAGGTATAAATGATGTTTCATCGCTAATTACAACTTTTAGGGCATTTAATGAGCCAAATAAAATATATACAGAGCTTAGGCCTGATGAGATAAATACACCTTATCAAAATTCAATGGAACCAGAGTTATCAATATATGATATTTTAATGGGAGGGAACTAAATGGACACGCTAGAAAAGTACTGTAAAAAACTTAAGTTAGGAAGTGAAATCTTAGAGGAATATGAATCTATTCCTCTAGGTGATAAAAAAGATTTTTTAACAAATGTATTAGAGATAAGTATAAATTCTCAAGAAATTAGAAGAAAAAATAGGCTGATTGCTGAGGCTAAATTCGATGTTGTTAAAACATTTGAAGGCTATTGTTTTGATGATATACAGTTACCTGAAGGTTTAAATTTAGAGGAAATTAAAACTGGTGATTTCATAGAAAAGAGTCACAATTTAATTTTTTATGGTTCCGTAGGAACAGGAAAAACATATTTAGCAACAGCAATTGGCGTTGAAGCTTGTAATCAAGGAAAAAGGGTTAGGTTTTTTAAGGTTGCTACTTTAATAAATGAATTAATAGACGCATATAATAAGGCAACGCTTGGCAGATTTCTGAAGAATTTAAAAAAGTATGATTTAATTATTCTAGATGAACTGGGATATGTTCCAATAGGAGAAAAGGGCGCAGAACTACTATTTCAAGTCATTGCTGATTGTTATGAGCGAAAAAGTTTAATTATCACAACTAATATTGAGTTTTCTAAATGGAATGGAATTTTTATGGATAAAAAGATTACAACTGCAATATTAGATAGAGTAATTCATTACGGACATTTAGTAATTTTTAGTGGAGAAAGTTACAGATTAAAAAATGCTATATCAAGAAAAAATGGTGGTGCTCTTTAAAGGTGCTACAGTGCTGCTAAACAAAGTTGCAAAACACA
>NZ_JRJZ01000178.1:0-810 GCF_000800875.1 Cetobacterium sp. ZWU0022 | reverse complement strand
TATTTATTTCAGATAAAGATTGATTTCTAATATTTATTATAGATTGGATATTTTTTTGTAGCATATCCAATTGTCCTGTTGTTAATTCTCTTCCTAAACTAGCCATATTTATTGTGTCATTTTTTATTTGTTCCAATAAATTTTTATTATGCTGTACTTGCTCTAATGTTTGTTTAACAGCTTCCACTTTAGTTAGCATATTAACCTGATGATTAGCAGGGTCATATACAGTTAATCCAAAAATTTTTGTTGATAATAGAACCATTATATATAATATTAATTTTATATTTTTTATCATCTATGTTCTCCTTTTTATTTTATTCATATTTCAGGTCAAGTGTTAAAGGTATATTACTTGTTTTATTTTCTAAAGGTTGCTCATATTGTAAAAGTAAATCTTTAGATTCATTTGTTGAACTGGTCTTAACTTTAAAAATTAGAATTGCTAGTATTAGTAATATCCCTATTATGCAACCAGTTAATAATTTTCCTAAAGAGTTCAAAACTATTGTTTTTTTTCCTTTGATATAATTTTTTTCTTCTGAATATTCAATCCACTTGCCATCTTTTAATCCATTTACATAACTACCTTCTTCTCTTAATACTCCATTAGAGTATTCTTTATAATAACCATTAATAACTCCATTTTCATAGTAACATTCACATTTCAACTTTCCGTCATAATCATATTTTTTACAATAACCATGTCTTACGAAATCATCATCTGTACTCTGAATAATTTCATACTCTTCTTCTATTTTTCCATCTAAAAAATAATTTTTTATAATTAATTCTTTGGAATACATTTTT
>NZ_JRJZ01000044.1:0-344 GCF_000800875.1 Cetobacterium sp. ZWU0022 | reverse complement strand
GGAGTTCCTAGACAAGTTGCTGTACTTGCTTTCCAATTGGGAGATGGATTTACAAATATGATTGTTCCAACTTCTGGAATTTTAATGGCAATTTTAGGAATTGCTAAAATTGAATGGGGATCTTGGGCTAAGCAACAGATTAAATTCCAAGGAATCTTATTTATTTTAGGATCTTTGTTTGTTATAGCTGGAGTTTTAATAAATTTACAATAAACAAAAGAGGGTGTAATTTAAAGTTACACCCTCTTTTATTATTTCAACTTTTGATATTTCTTATATAAAAATAAAAAAAAGATGTATTTCTACATCTTAAAAAATTCATTTAATGGCGGGAGTGACGAGGG
>NZ_JRJZ01000126.1:0-396 GCF_000800875.1 Cetobacterium sp. ZWU0022 | reverse complement strand
TGAACGTACTAAAAAAGATATCACAAAGATGGAAGCGATTATTGGTTCTGAAAATAGATTGAAAACTTTGGCTCAAGATTTTATAAATCACTGGGAGATGAGAAGAGATAACGCCTTTGGTAAATGTATGATAGTAGCTATGTCTCGTAAAATATGTGTGGATTTATATAACGAGATTGTAAGCTTAAGACCAGAGTGGCACAACGAGGATAAAGCTAAGGGAAAAATAAAAATTGTTATGACAAGTGATATTAGTAAAGATCCTATGGAGTTTAAGCAGCACTTTACAACAAAGCAGGAGAGAGAAGAGCTTGCTAATAGAATGAAGGATGACAATGACGAGTTAGAGATTGTTATAGTTCGTGATATGTGGCTAACAGGGTTTGACGTTCCATC
>NZ_JRJZ01000121.1:0-961 GCF_000800875.1 Cetobacterium sp. ZWU0022 | reverse complement strand
AAATAAATTTTGGGGGGTATTAAATTTACTTAATCATCGGTTTCAATTAATAATACCATAACCGTAAAAAAATGTCAACAATGTTTTTTTTCAGAAAAGAAAAAATTTTATTTTCTTGAAAATAGAACGCAAAAAAAACCAATGTTTTAAAATAGAAAACACATGTTTTTATAAATGGTTTAAAAGTTCTTTTAGGTACGAAATTTCGTACACGGGCTTAATTTCACTTTTAAACTCAATTTTATTAGGATTGAATAAACAAGTATCAATTCCAAAATTATTTCCACCTTTAATATCAGATGTCAAACTATCTCCAATCATTAAAGCTGAACTTTTATTTTCTATATTATTATTTTTAAAAGTAATTTCAAAAATTTCAGGGTTTGGTTTAGATACTCCAACCTCTTCAGAAATTATGATATCTTTAAAATAAGGCGCAATAATAGAGTTTCTAATTCTTCCAGTTTGAACTTTAGTCAGTCCATTTGTGATAATAAACAAATCAAATTTTTTATGTAGGGTTTGAATCAGATCTAAAGCATCATCCAATAAAATTGAAGAGTTAGAAAGATGATTCATATAGCTATAAGCAAAATTTTCTGGATTAAAATCTAATTCTAATTTTTCGCAAAATCTTCTAAACCGTTCTATTTTTAATTCACTTTGAGTGATACTTCCCTCTTCTAATTCTTTCCAAATCTTTGTATTGATTTCTTTGTAGATTTCTAGGTGATGATTCTCATTGTAATCGATATTATATTCGATTAAGGTTTTTTTTAGCGCGTCTTTTTCAGAAGCTTTGAAATCGAAAAGAGTTTCATCGGCATCGAAAATTAAAGTTTTATATTTCATATAACTCTCCTTTATTTAAATTTCGATTATTATATCATATTTTTGCAAAAAATAAAAAACCTTCCTCTTGGGGAAAAGGAAGGTTTTTTATAAACACGGGGGAGTGTTA
>NZ_JRJZ01000103.1:0-3435 GCF_000800875.1 Cetobacterium sp. ZWU0022 | reverse complement strand
ACGGTGTGGAGCAGGGGAAAAGGTGGAGATAACTTCAAAGCCTTACCTATTGCTATAAACAATAGAGGACTTAGTAAAAAAAGGTAGAGCATTTAAAGGTGAAACAGTAGAGGAGCTAGCAACTAAAATTAAAGTTGATCCAGTTGTATTAAAAGATACAATAGATAAGTTTAACGTTGCTGTTGAGAATAAAACTGATGAATTTGGAAGAAAACTATTTGCAAATAAATTGGATAAGGCTCCATTCTATGCAGGACCACGTGTTCCAACAGTTCATCACACTATGGGTGGAATTGAAATCAATGAAAAAACACAAGTTTTAGATAAAGCAGGAAATCCTATTCCGGGGTTATTTGCAGCAGGAGAGGTAACAGGCGGGCTTCATGGAAGCAATCGTTTAGGTGGAAATGCTTTGGCTGAAATAACTGTTTTTGGAAAAATAGCAGGAGAAGAGGCAGCAAAAAATAAATAAAAAAATAAAAAGGCAACCTTAAACATAAAGTTGCCTTTTTTTATTTAAAAATTTAATATCCCCACTTATTAATATATCACAAGTTTTTTAGGATTACAATCGTTTTATTTTGAAATACTTATTAAAATTTTATGAGTAATAATTTTATATGATTGTACAAAAAAAAGAAAAAAGTCTCTGGGGGGGGTGTAGAGACTTTTTTCCACTGCTAAAACTACGCAAAATTCCACTGGAAACACTTCATGACATTTTATACTTATAAGAATAATAGTTTCCTTTTTTTATTTACAATTTTTTAACAAGAAAAAAATATTTTATTTACACTAGTATGAGATAATTATAAAAGATTATAAAATAGATTTTGGAGGGGTTATGAAAATTTTAACAGCTATAGGAGCATTACTAATTGCTGCTACATCATATTCAGCACAGATATCAATGGAAAAGGTTGGACATTTCCAAGGTGCACCGATAGGAGCAGGGGGGCCAATCGATATAGTTGACTTTTATAATAATACTTTATTTGTAGCAAATGGAACTAATACCGATATTCAAAAACCATCTTTAGATATTGTTAAAGTGGATGGGTTAAAAAATAAAGAGAAGGAGTTCAATCTTTCTAAAAGAGTAGATATTCAAAAATTTATAGGGACAACTGAGGAAGTTAGTGATTTGACTTGTATTAAAGTTAGTCCGAATGGAAAATTCTTGGCTTTATCAGTAGCTTTAAATCCAACAACAGAAAAAGGATATATAGTTATAACAAGTTTAGAAGGTGATTATATAGCTCACTATAAAGTTGGAGCTTTACCAGATAATTTAGCTATAACCCCTGACAGTTTAAAAGTTGTTGTAGCAAATGAAGGAGAACCAGGAAAAGGACTTAAAGTTGATCCAGAAGGAAGTATTTCTATTCTAGATTTATCGAAAGGTTTGGATAAAGGAAGAGTTATAGAAGTTAAAATAGATGAAGCACTAATAAAAGGAGAGCTAAAAGCGAATTTAGACGAATATGTTAAAGCTGCTCCACATAAACCAACATACAGTCAGGCTTTAGAGCCAGAATATATCACAATAGATGAAGTTGGAAAATTTGCATACGTTTCATTCCAAGAGGATAGTGCGATTGGAAAAATAGATATCGAGGCTGGAAAATTCGTTTGGATTGAATCTATGGGAGTAAAAGACCATTCAAAACCAGAAAATAGTTTTGCAATTGGAAAAAATAGTCCAAATTTAGTTACAGCAGATGTATTTGGAATGTATCAACCAGATGGAATAAAAGTTTTTAATCAAAATAATAGTACTTATTTAATAACTGCAAATGAGGGAGACGCCAGAGATTATGGTAAAGGATTATTTGTGGAAGATGATTCTACTATAGGAAAATTATTAGAAGCGGGTAAAAAAATAAATGTACCAGTTACAGAGGATATGAGAAATTTAAAAATTAGTAAGTTTAGAGGTTTAAATGAAAAAGGCGAGTATGATAAACTTTATTCGTTTGGAGCTAGATCATTTTCTATATTTAAAGTAGAAGCTGGAGGAGTGAAACTTGTATTTGATTCAGGAAATCAGTTAGAAGAGATTACTAAAAAATATCTACCTGAATATTTCAATTCGAGCAACACAAATGTAAAGCCATACTCAAGAAATAACTCTAAAGGTCCAGAGCCAGAAGATGTGGAGATTGGAACAATAGATGGAAGAACATTTGCTTTTGTAGGATTGGAAAGAATTGGAGGAGTTGTAACATTTGATATTACAGATGCTACAAAACCTGAGTTTGCTGGATTCTTCTCTGGAAGAGATTACTCTGAAGATGTTAAAGGGGATGTAGGGATTGAAGGGTTAAAATTTGTAGCTTCAGAGAAGTCACCTACAGGAAAGCCACTATTAATCTCATCAAATGAGATTTCAAACTCAATAGCTATCTATGAATTGAAAGTTTCAAAATAGATTTAAAATAGTAACATATGTTACTGAAGTTATGACACCTTTATTGTATACTTTGTATATAAAGATAAAGGAGTGGAAATTATGAAGAATAGCTATAGAAATAAAGAAGATATTAAATTATATGATAACTCTGTTTTACCAAAAGATTTAGATAAAGTTGGAGAGACACCTTTTATGACAGAGGAAAATGTATTTCCAGATATTTTAAAAAATCATATGGCACCTAAAAATAAATTGGGATATCTTGTAGTAAGAAAAGGTGAATTAAACTATGTTTGGGAAGATGAAGAAGAGAAAGTTTATACAGTTGATTCAAATCATCCGTTAGTTATTTATCCTGAGAGATATCATCGTGTTATTTTAACAGGAGCTGTTGAATTTAAAGTTGAATTTTATCATTATGATGACAAAATGATAGTGGATAAAACTGCTTTAAGACCAGGAGAAAATTTTATTAAATAAACTATTAAAATAAATACTTTAAAAAAACTCCCTTTTTACTAGATAGATGAAATCAAAATCTATTTAGTTTAAAGGGAGTTTTATTTTTTTTATTTAAAACCCTATTAATTGCAGTTATTATTGATAACAACAGCTAACATCTCTAATTCAGAATCTCCGATATTTAATAAAGAGTGTTGTTCTCCATCACAAGTATAAACTACATCTCCTTCATTGACTGTATAGGTACCACTTTCCTCTTCTACTAGACCAACTCCTTTTAAGATATAGTAGACTTCAAAGTCGTTCACATGTTTATGTAGTCCGACAGATGAATTTTTCTCTAGAATGACTCTACTAAAAAGTTTCCCTTCATTTTGAAGTTCATCTTTAGATAGGATTTCAGTCATTTTTAATTTTCCAACTCCACCTCTTAATCCTTCAATCTCTTTGATTTCTAATTCATTTTTTCGTTTAATCATAATGTCCCCCTTCTATTATTATGTTTCTGTTAACTTAAAATTTATTGAAACTACTCCAATCCTTTGAGGTATAATAGTTAT
>NZ_JRJZ01000128.1:0-39562 GCF_000800875.1 Cetobacterium sp. ZWU0022 | reverse complement strand
CCATAATTCTTGTCGGCGGTGTTTCCCGCTGACAAAAATTATAGTACCATAAATTTTAAAATAGGTCAACAACTTTTTTTATTTTTTTAAAATTTGTTTTTCTTTTATACTTAACTCCTCAGCATATACAAGGTTTTCTTCCACTAATTTTTTTAAAACATCTAAGTAAAATTTTTCACCTAAACTGTATTTTAAAGTTTCACCATATGCCATTATCAGAGGAACATATTCCTCTTCTAAAAATCCTTCAGGATTTTTTCTTCTAAATGAAGAGCTCATTGACAACTCTTTGTTTATGCATGGCGTATCATAGTAATCTTCTATTGTAAATCCAGTTGTGAAATCATCAGGTACTGTTATATACAATACCGACTTATCCTCTTCTGAAATTATATCTATAGGCCACAAACTACAAACCAAAGGTTTTTTTTCTACAATCTCTTTTGCTCCTAAATTATTTTCTAAACATATAGAATGTAAAGAGCATAATACCGATTCATTTGAAGGTTTAAAAGAGCACGTACATAATGACACTTCATTTTCAACTAACTCATCAGGAACAAGACAATCATCTTTTTTTATACTTTCTATTATCTCTTCAATTTTAAAATCATTTTCTAATAAAATATCAATATTTTTAGTTTTCTCATTATATTTTTGAATGTTGTCTAAAATAAATTCTCTCGTTGTATTCTCATAGATAGTTGGATTATCTGCACAACATGGATCTTGACATTTAAAACAATCAAAATTGGCCAAATTCGAAAAAGAACTGTAATCAACAAAGGCTTGGTAACGCTCCCCTCTTACCACAACATCTGTTTTCAGCACATCTACTCTTTTAAAATGTTCTCTTAACATCTCCTCTCTTTCTTCACTAACCTTATAAACCTGCTCACCTTTTGGATGATTTAAAAATAAAAAATAGTTCATAACATCTCCTTAAAATTATTAAATATATTAATTTTATTCTAACATAAATTCCGTTTTTTTTACAATTTTTATAATTATTCAAATTAACTTCTAATTATGTGTTGTTTTTATCTTTTACTTATAGTAATATATCTACTATAATATATTATTATAGTATAGGTACAGGAGGCATCACTTTGAACAAAAAAATAGGACTACAACCCGGAACTCTTTTGTATACTGGCGATCGTCATATTACAACTGAGATTCCCATAACTCATTATACTTACAACCACGAATCTTTTAAAAAAAATACTTTTATTTTTAAAGATAATCTTTTAGTTGAGCTTCACCCATCTCATGTTAACTGGCTAAATATTGGTGGTATCCACAATACTGATCTTATTAAAAAAATTGGAGAAGCGTTCAATGTTGATTCTTTAATTTTAGAAGATTTACTTAATAGTTCTCAAAGACCAAAATTAGAAATTAGAGATGAATATATCTTTATCACTCTAAAAATGATTTCTCCAGCTAACGACAAACACAAATATGAGTATGAGCAAGTTTCATTTATATTATTCTCAAACTTGCTAATTACTTTCCAAGAAAATCCATTTGATGTTTTTGACAACATTAGAGGAAGAATAGAAAAAGGAAGCGGAAGATTAAGAAACAAAAAAGAAGGATATTTAACTTACTCTTTAATTGATAGAATAGTAGATAACTATTTTTTAATCATCGAAGATTTAGAAGAGAGAATTGACGACTTAGAAAGTAAGGTTACTACCGATCCTAAGAAAAAAGATTTTGACGATATTTTAGAATTAAAAAAAGAACTTCTAAAGTTCAGAAGAGCTTTAGCCCCACTAAAAGAGGTTTCAGCAAAATTTAAGGATTCTGACATTCAAGAATATCTAGGTGAGGATACAGATATCTATTTAAGAGACTTACAAGATCATATCGTTATAGCAAACGAATCTAACGATGCTCTTTTTAATCGTGGAAATGAACTTTTACAACTTTATCATTCTACAATCAGTACTGGAATGAATGAAATTATGAAAGTTTTAACTATGATTTCAACAATATTCATCCCTCTTGGATTCTTGGCAGGACTTTACGGAATGAACTTCGAATACATCCCTGAATTAGGATGGAAATATGGTTACTTCACACTTTTAAGTATTATGGGTCTTATAATTTTAGGAACCGCTGTTTTCTTCAAAAAGAAAAAATGGTGGTAAAAAATTAATTTATAACATTTATTTTAAGGAGGTTTTTCCAAATGGAACAAACATTAGCAACTTTTATTAATGAATTTACAGCTGCAATAGCTAAGTCAGCTCCTATTTTCATTAAAAAAGTAATCTTTCTAGCCATCTTATGGACTACTTACAAACCGGTTAAAGGCTTCTTAATGAAGGCCTTCAACAAATTTTTAGCTCTAAAAAAATTAGATGAACTTCTTATTCATTTTTTAGAGTCATTCTTAAATATCATAATAATTATTTTCTACGGGTTAAATGTTATTCAAATTCTAGGTATTGAAATGACATCAATTATTGCTCTTCTTGGATCTATCGGTATCGGTATCGGACTTGCTCTTAAAGGAAGTTTATCTGATCTTGCTGGTGGAATGCAAATACTTGCCTCTAGATACTTTACTAAAGGAGACTATATTGTAACTTGTGGCGTTGAAGGTATCGTTCAAAGAATCACTTTCCTTTATACTGTTTTACATACTGTGGACAATAAATTTGTTGTTGTTCCTAACGGTAAACTTTCAGGAGAGGTTATTATAAATGCTGGAGCTAACAATGAAAGAAGAGTAGATTCTGTATTCTCTGTTTCTTATGACACATCAATCGATAAAGTAAAAGAGATTCTTACTCAAATAGCTAAAGAACATAAACTGATACTTCAAGAAAAAGATATCTTTGTTAGACTAAGCAAGCATAACTCTAGTTCTCTTGATTTTACAATGAGAGTTTGGGCTAAAAAAGAGCACTATTGGGATGTATTTTTCGATTTACAAGAACTTGTTAAAAAGAAATTCGATCAAGAAGGAATCGAGATTCCATATAACAAACTTGACGTTTACCAAAAATAGAAAAAAGAGGCTAAAATCTAGCCTCTTTTCTTATATATTTTTATCTATTTTTTAATAAACTTTTTCCTGGAATTCCTGGTTTTGTCATTTCAAACGGATTTAAAATTATATCTAATTCCTCTTTTGTTAATAACTTTCTTTCTAATATTAGGTCTACCACAGAAACACCTGTTTTTATAGACGTTTTAGCTATATCAGCTGCATTTTTATATCCTATATGTGGATTTAATGCTGTTATCGTTCCAACACTCATATCAACTAATTGTTGACATCTTTCTTTATTTGCAGTTATTCCAACTAAGCAGTTATCAATTAAAGTATTCACTCCATTTTTTAATATCTCAATTGATTGGAATAAATTAAAGAACAATACTGGTTCAAATACATTCAATTCCAATTGTCCAGCTTCTGCTGCTTTAGTTACTGTTTGATCATTTCCAAAGATTTGGAAACAAACTTGATTCATAACCTCCGGTATAACTGGATTTACTTTTCCTGGCATAATTGACGAACCTGGTTGCTGTTGTGGTAAGTTTATCTCTGCTAAACCAGTCTTTGGACCAGAAGCCATAAGTCTTAAGTCGTTGCACATCTTAGACAAGTTCACTGCTGTAACTTTCAGTGCTGAAGATAACCATACAAAACTATCTAAATTTCTTGTTCCATCAACTAAATCATCTGCTTGAACAAAATCAACATTTGTTACATCTGACAATATTCTAACTACATCTTCAACATATTTTGTATCCGCATTTATTCCGGTTCCTACAGCTGTTGCTCCCATATTAACTGTTTTTAAATCTTCTAACGCAATTTTTATTCTTTTTATATCTCTTACAACTGGCTGTGCATAAGCTTTAAACTCTTGCCCTAATCTTATTGGCACTGCATCTTGCAAATGTGTTCTTCCCATCTTTATAACATCGTCAAATTCAGTACTTTTCAATAACAATGTTGAATTTAATCTCTCTAGGCTTTTCAATAACTCTTCTGACATCATTTGTAAAGCTAACTTACCTGCTGTTGGAATTACATCATTTGTTGATTGTCCATAATTTACATGATCATTAGGATGAACTTTATCATATTTTCCTAATTCACCACCTAATATTTCACCAGCTCTATTTGCGATAACTTCATTTATATTCATATTCATAGATGTTCCTGCTCCACCTTGAATAACATCAGTTATAAATTGATCCATGAACTTCCCTGATATAATCTCTTCTGATGCTTTAACTATAGCAGTAACAACATCTTCCTCTAAAACTCCTGCTTCTAAATTCGCAATTGCAGAAGCTTTTTTTACATATGCTAAAGCTTTTATAAAGTCATTTCCTAGTCTATACCCCGTAATATGGAAATTATTTTTTCCTCTCAATGATTGAACCCCATAATAAGCATCTACTGGAACTTGTAACGTTCCTATCGAATCACTCTCTAATCTAAATTTTTCCAAAATCTTTCACCTTCCCTTTATTTTCCCCAGAACTTCAAAACTTTAAAATAAAATTTTCATTTTTATTCTTTTTGAAAATAAACATTTCGTTCTTTATCCGTTCATTTGTGCTTTCTTGTTTTAAAGTATACTGTTTTTTTTGTAAAAGTCAAGTGTTTTTTATGAACTATTTTTAGATTAATTTTATTTCAATAAAATAAACGTATCTTCTTTCGTAACCTCTTCTTTAGCTTCGAAATATTCTGGATTTTCAGCCTCAAGTTTTTTTAGTTTTAATAGCGTTCTTCCTAAATGGTGCTCTAACATCCCTCTCAACTTATCGATATCCCTTTTTTCTAATGCAGCTAAAATCTCTTCATGCTCCTCTACAACCGAAATATCACTTGTTTTATTTTTAGCGTTTAAAACTCTTACCCTTTGATAATGTCCTGTCCCATTTGATGCTAGCTCCCATAATCCTGGTATCTCTGCTTTCTCAAATATCATTTTATGAAAATCATTATCCATCTTATGAAATTCTAAATAATTACGATTCCCTTCACAATATACTCTTTGCATTTTTATATTTGTTCTTAAATCCTCTACAAATTCATCATCTAAATTTTCAACCACTCTTTCAAATGCTGCTGTTTCTAAGGCTACTCTTAAAACTTTTGCTTCTAACACTTTTTGAGCACTAATCTTCGTTACAAAAGTACCTTTCTGTGGAATACTTTCTATAAGCTGATCATGCTTTAATAATATTAAAGCCTCTCTTATAGGTGTTCTGCTCATTCCTAGCTTTTCCCCTATTACTTTCTCGCTCAATTCACTTCCAGGTTTTAAATTCAATTCAAATATATTTCTTTTTAAAATTTTATATGCATAAGCTGAGTTGCTATTTTCTCTTGACATACAATTCCTCCTTGTTTATTTTTTCACATATTTTTGCGCAAGATAATATATCTTTATAATAAAATATACTAGCTACTTTGTCAAACTCAATATTTTACCAAAAAAAAATAGGGTGATATACACCCTATTAAAATATCTATACATTCTTATAACTCAAATCCATATGGTAATAATTCTTCCATTGTCATTAGCTTATAATCTCTTTTTAAGTTTCCAAGAATGATTATAGTATCATCATTTGCAAACTCTTTTATAACTTGTCTACATGCACCACAAGGACTTACTGGCCCTGTTGTATCTGCTACAACAGCAATTAGTTTTATTTTTCTCATCCCTTTACTTGCTGCAGCAAAAATAGCACTTCTTTCAGCACAATTAGAAAGTCCATAAGAACCATTTTCTATATTAGCTCCCGATGTCTCTTCTCCGTTTTCATCTACTAGTATTGCACCTACTTTAAAATTTGAATATGGGGCATAAGCTTTTTCTCTTGCAAGAATAGCTTTATCTACATACTCTAAAATTATTTTTTCATCAAGTGTTTTCATCATATTATTACTCCGCAATACTTTCTAGTGCTATTTCTATCATATCTTTTAAAGTCGTTTGTCTTTCTTGAGATGTTGTTTCCTCTCCTGTCACTAATGAATCAGAGATTGTTAAAATTGTTAACGCTTTAGCATTATATTTTGCAGCTATTGTATAAAGAGCTGCTGTTTCCATCTCAACGCATAAAACACCAAATTCTGCCCATTTTTTGTAAGATTCAAAATTATCACCATAAAACTCATCTGCCGTTAAAACATTCCCTCCTTTAACAGAGATTCCCTTTTTTGCAGCTGCATTTGCTGCATTCATAAATAATCCAAAATCTGCTGTTGGTGCATAGTCTGCTCCACCAAATCTAAGTCTATTCATTCCTGAAGTTGTTGATGATGCCATCGCTAATATTACGTCTCTTATCTTTACATCCTCTCTATAAGATCCTGCAGTTCCAACTCTAATAAGATTTTTAACTCCATATTCTCTAATCAATTCATTTACATATATAGAAATAGATGGAACACCCATTCCTGTCCCTTGCACTGAAACTCTTTTCCCTTTATAAGTTCCTGTATATCCATACATTCCTCTTACTTCGTTATAACAAACAACATCTTCTAAAAAAGTTTCTGCTATCCATTTTGCTCTTAACGGATCTCCTGGTAACAATACCGTTTCTGCTATTTCTCCTTGCTTTGCTCCTATATGTACACTCATCATATCCTCCTATTTTTTACTTTTTTATTTTGTTATTTTTTGAGCAAAACTTCCTGCTAAGTCAGTTCTACCTAATAAAAGTTCCTCTATCGTTGCGGCTATCGTCGAGAATCCTTCCAATATTTCCAAATCTACACCCTGTTTCATATTTTTACCATATACTAAAACAGGAATATACTCTCTCGTGTGATCACTTCCCTTATACGTCGGGTCACACCCATGGTCTGCCGTCAGTATTAAAAGCTCGTTCTCTTTTAAGTTTTCTATAATTTCAGGAAGGTAGTTATCAAATTCTTCTAAGGCCAATTTATACCCCTTAGGGTCTCTTCTATGACCAAATTTCATATCAAAATCAACAAGGTTTGTAAAAATAATTCCTTTAGTATCCTTTTTAAGTTCATCTATCGTTTTTAAAATACCATCTACATTATCTTTGTTTGTACCTCTGCTTCTTGTTAAACCAACACCAGCAAATATATCACTAGTCTTTCCTATTCCAATTACATCTAGTTCTGAATTTTTTATTCTATCTAACATACTTTCTTTTGGAGGTTCAACCGAGTAATCATGTCTATTTGATGTTCTCGAAAATTCTCCAGCTTTTTTTCCCACAAAAGGTCTTGCTATTACTCTAGCTACCGGAGACATCTCACTACAAATTTCTAAAGCTTTTTTACAAGCATCATAAAGTTCATCTAAAGATACTAACTCTTCATTAGCTGCTATTTGAAACACTGGATCTGCTGATGTATAAACAATCCAAGCTCCTGTTGCTAGTTGCTCTTCACCATAAGCATCTAAAACATCTGTTCCAGAGTATGGAAGATTACACAGAACTTTTCTTCCAGTAGCTTTTTCAAAAGCTTCAATTGTTTCTTTTGGGAAGCCGTTTGCATATGTCGGAAAAGCTTTCTCTTGAACTATTCCTGCTATTTCCCAGTGCCCTGTCGTTGTATCTTTTCCTTTTGATAGTTCAGAAGCCTTTCCAAAAGCACCTGTAGGTTTTTCAACAGAATCTACTCCTAGAATCTCAGCAATATTACCTAATCCCATTTTTTCCATATTCGGTAGATTTAATCCCCCTGTTGTAAGAGCTATATTAGCTAAAGTATTCGTTCCTTCATCTCCAAACTCTTTAGCATCTGGTAATGCACCTATTCCTGCACTATCTAACACTATTAGAGTAACTCTATCTAGTTTTTTCATTTCATTCACTCCTTTTCTATAAGGTAACAAAAGGCTGATCAAATTGATCAGCCCCCTTTTATTATTTATCGCTAACTTTGATTTCTCCAGCCATCAATTTAGCTTTAATTTCTTCAAACTTTTGAAGTTTTTCAGCACCGATTATCTCTTTTGTAAACTCGAATTCAGTTACTCCAACTCCATTTTCTTTCGCTCCATAAACAGATAATCCTGATACGAACTCTCCATTTGTTAAAGCTTTAACTGTATCGTAAACTCCAACATCAACATTTTTTAACATAGATGTTAAAACTGTTCCTGGTTCTACTCCATCTTGGTTTGAGTCAACACCGATAGCGAAAACTCCCTTTTCTTTTGCTGCTGCAATAACTCCCATTCCTGTTCCACCAGCTGCATGGTATATTACATCTGCACCTTGGTTAATTTCAGAAATAGCATTTTCCTTTCCTCTAACTGGGTCATTGAAAGGATTTGGTCCTGTTGTATAAACTGAGAAGAATTTAACTCCTGGTTTTACATACTCTGCACCTTGCTTAAATCCTACTTCGAATTTTTTGATTAAAGGATTTTCCATTCCACCAACAAATCCAACTGCATTATTTTTTGTCATTAATCCAGCAATAACTCCAACTAAGAAAGATCCCTCTTCCTCTTTGAAAACTAACGATTTAACATTTGGTAAATCTACTACATCATCAATCATTAAGAACTTTACATCTTGATAATCTGCTGCTACAGTTCTAGCTGATTCTGTCATTTGGAATCCAGTAGCTATTATTAAATCATATCCAGCCTCTGCATACTCTCTTAAGAACTCTTCATCTTCTGCAGGTGAAGCTGGTTCTACATATTTAAATTCAATTCCTAAATCTTTTTGTGCTTGCTCTAACCCTCTGTAAGCCGCATCGTTAAACGACTTGTCTCCTAATCCTCCAGTAGAAAGAACGATTCCCACTCTAAGTGGCTTTGCTGCAAATAATCCGATTGCTAACATCATAGACATAACAAAAGTAACTATTTTTCTCATTAATACCCTCCTAAATAACTTTATACTAGCTAGATTTTAACATATTCTTAACCTATTTCAAAGAAAAATTTACTATTTATTTCATCATTTTTCCTAAAGTATATATTAATTCATCGATTACTTTGTTCTCATCGTTATTTTTTATACCGGATACAACACATTTTCTTAGGTGATCTTCTAAAATAAGCTTAGCTATTCCATCTAAAGCAGCCTTAGCTGAAGATATTTGATTAAGAACATCATCACAATAATTATCTTCTTCAATCATTCTTTTTATACCTCTTATCTGCCCCTCTATTCTATTAGCTCTAGCTATCATTTTTTTCTTGTCACCACACAATTTATTTGGACACTCTTCTGACATCAAACTCCTCCTATATATGCCTTTTATAGGGTATCCCCCTATAAAAGGCATATTATCATATAAATAAAAAAAAATCTACTTTTTTCAAGTAGATTTTTTTATTTTTCAAGTTCAACAGTTACTTTCAATCTTTTTAATCCTGTTTGAATTGCTTTTATTTTAAACTTACTAATCCCTTTAATTTCTAACAGTTCTTCTATCGAAGCCTCTTGTACTTTAGATAAATTTCCATAATTATTAACTATTTTCTCTATATCTCTCTTAGTTAATTTAGTTATTTTATCTAGAATTCTATATCCCTTTGGCGTTACTCTGTTTCCTAAAGCAGAATAAGTTTTTCCATAATCTAATACTGCTGATAACTTTTCAAGTTCTTTCAATTCATCATCTGTTAGCTTAGAAAGTCTATCTGTTATCTCCTCTAGATCAAACGGTGCATTAGAATAGTTCCAATAATCTCTAAGGAAATCTTCTTTCTCACTTTCTATATCTTGAATTAAATCATTAAGATGTAATTTTACAAGTCTTCCATCTACACCTAACTCTGTCATATAGTTATTCATCTCTTGGAAAATTCTTGTTACCTTTTCAAATCTTTGAAGAACAACTGTAACCTCATAAAGCGTTACTAAATCATCTAATTCAAGAATAGTTAAATTCCCTAACGCTTTATCTAATACAAAACGATAACGCTCTAAAGTATTTAATCCTTGTGATGCTTCTCCCATAAGATCTGTTGTGCTTCTAAGTCTGTGTTTCATCTCACCTTTATAAATTGTTACAACTTTTTTTCTTTCTGACACTGCTATGACTAACTTATCTGTTTGCTTTGCAACTCTTTGAGCTGTTCTGTGTCTTGTTCCACTTTCATTAGTTGAAAATCTCATACTCGGTTGTAAATGAACATTAGCCGAGTGTATCTTTGTGATATCAGAGTCTAAAATTATAGCTCCATCCATTTTACATAATTCAAACAATTTTTCAGGTGTATATTCACAATTTATTTCAAACCCACCATCCATTATTTTTTGAACCTCTGGATCTAAGCCAACAACTATAAGCGCTCCCATTTCACCATCTAAAACATTATAGATCCCCTCTCTTAACTTTGTCCCTGGAGCCAACAGAGAAAGAATCTCTAAGAATTCTGGGTTATTCATCTTTACTCATCCTCTCTAAAAATTCTTCTAAATTTTTTAAATATATTATTTTTAATTTATAACTATTTTTTTCAATCTCTTTTCTATTAGCTTCAGGCACATATACACCTTTGAATCCTAACTTCTCTAACTCTCTTAGTCTTCTATCTATGAAAAATGCTTTTCTAATCTCTCCTCTTAATCCCAATTCACCGATAGCTGCTATTTTCTGGCTTATAGCTACATTTCTATATAAAGAAACTATTGATATTAAAGCACCTAAGTCTGCTGCTGGATCATTTATTGAAAGTCCACCTGGAATATTGATAAAAAGATCCTTCATTCCTAAATTCATTCCCATTCTTTTTTCTGCGATTGCCGTCAAAATTTGCATTCTATTTCTGTCAAACCCTTGAACAATTCTTTTAGGAATTCCTATTGTACAATCTGTCAACAAAGTCTGAATCTCTAATAAAAATACTTTCGTTCCTTCTAATACAGGAACTACCATACTACCTATATTTTTCTCATCTCTTTCACTCAGGAAAAACTCTGATGAATTTTTTACTTCATGTATACCTGTGTCCTCCATACTAAAAACAGCTAATTCATTTGTAGATCCAAATCTATTCTTCAAACTTCTCAAAATTCTATAGAATAATCCCTCTTCTCCTTCAAAATGAAACACCGCATCAACCATATGCTCCAATAGTTTTGGTCCTGCAACTTTTCCATCTTTCGTTATATGACCCACTATAAAAAATGACACTTCATTTTTCTTAGCAAGCTCTATTATTTTCAAAGTACATTCCCTTATTTGAGTTGGAGTTCCTGGAATAGAATCCACCTCTGAATTATACAGTGTTTGTATAGAATCAACAATAACTATTTTTGGTTTTTTTGTAATAACATACTCATATATACTCTGAATATCAGTTTCTGACATCAAATATAAATTTTCAGAATAAATACCTAATCTCTCTCCTCTTGATTTTATCTGAGCAGGTGATTCCTCTCCAGATACATACAGAACATCTCCATACTCTGTATACTCCTTAGCTGTTTGAAGTAATAATGTTGATTTTCCAATTCCTGGATTTCCAGTTATCAAAACAACCTCTCCTTTAACAAGACCTCCACCCAATATTCTATCAAATTCAGATATCTTAGTTTTATATCTAAAGTTTTTTTCTATTTGAACATTAGCAAAGGAAACTACTTTGTCTTGAAGATTTTGAAGTGAGCTAGCTGAAGATTTTATACTTTTAGCTGCAATTGGAGATACCTCTATCTCCTCATCAAATGTGCCCCATTCTCCACAACCTTCACACTTACCCATCCACTTTATAGTTTTATATCCACATTCACTACAAACGTAAAAACTTTTTGCCTTTGCCATAACCGAACTACTCCTTAACCCTTTTTTTTATCCTCTCAATTACATTTTCATCTAAATAGTTATCTAGTTTCCCATCATACAAAGCCAACTCTCTAACTATAGATGAACTTACATATAGATATTCCTTAGATGATGGAATAAAAATTGTCTCTATCTCTCCTTCAGATATATCATAGTTCCCATAGGCAAGTGATAACTCATATTCATAATCAGTTACAGCTCTAAGGCCTCTAATTATATAATTACATCCTATCTCTTTCATATAATTTGCTAAAAGGCCACTATGATCTACTACTTCTATATTCTCAATATCTTTCAATACCTCTTGAACCATCTCTTTACGCTCTTCTAAAGTAAACATAGTTTTTTTAGAACTGTTATTCAATACTGCTACAATTAATTTATCACACATTTTACTTGCTCTTTTTATTATCTCAGAATGCCCTTTTGTAATAGGATCAAATGTTCCTGAATATAAAGCCAACTTCATCTTTACACCTAACTTTCCAATATTATCTCATAATCTTTTAAAGAATCTCTATTCTTAGTACTTATCTCTATACTTTTTCCTGATTTTTGTAAAAGAGCTTTTATAAAATCTAGATATATACTCTCTATCTTCTCTTTCACTGTTTCTTTTGTTATAATTTTAACTTTTTTTATATCTTTCTCGTCTACAATCTCTTTAAGCTCTTTTATTATATTTTCTACAATAGCTCTACTACCCTTTATCTTTCCTGTTCCTTTACACATAGGACACTCATCTTGGAAATAATAAGATAATGGTTTACCCAATCTTTTTCTTGTCATTTCAACTAATCCTAAATCTGTGAAATGAATAATATTTGTTTTAACTCTATCTTTGGCTAAATTTTCCTCCAACACTTTTAAAACTTTTACCTTATCCTCTTCTACTTTCATATCTATGAAATCTATTATTATAATTCCACTTAAATTTCTTATACGAAGCTGTCTTGCAATCTCCTCTGCAGCCTCTATATTTGTTTTAACAACAGTTTCTTCTAAATTCATGCTTCCAATATTTTTACCTGTATTCACGTCTACACTTACCAAAGCTTCTGTTTTCTCTATAACTATAGAACCTCCACACTCTAGCATTGTCGTAACTTCAAGAGATTTCTCTATCTCTTTTTGAATACCATATTTATAGAAAATCTCCTCTTTTTCAGTATAGAGTTTAATCTTCATCTTTGGAATGCCTTCACTAAAAGCTCTCACATAATCGATAATCTCCCAGTATACATCCTCATTATCTACAATTATCTCATCTATGTCATTACCTATTATATCTCTTAAAACTTTACTAACTATTCCATTATCTTTATATAAAAGTTCACCTGGTTTTGCTTCTTTTATTTTAATCTCTATCTCTTCCCATTTCTTTATCAGATATTGCAACTCTTTTTCAAAATGGTATATACTTTTTCCTTCAGCGGCCGTTCTTATTATAACACCCATTCCTTCAGGAACTATCTCAGAAAAAAGCTTCTCTAAACGTTCTCTTTCAATCTCATCCTTTATCTTTTTCGAAATAGCGATATGATTGTTATTTGGCATTAAAACCAAAAATTTACCAGGAATCGTATAGTGAGTTGTTACTCTCGCTCCTTTACTTCCTCTAGGATCACTTAAAACTTGGACTACAACTTCATCCCCTACATTTAAAAGTTCTTCTATAGGTTTTATACTATTTACTATCCCAGTTAAATACTTCTCTTCAAAATCTCTCAAATCCTTAACATATAAAAATCCATTTTTCTCTAATCCAATATTAACAAAAGCTGACTCCATTCCAGGAAGAACATTTGCCACTTTCCCTTTATAGATATTTCCATTTAAAGTTCCTTCGCCCTCTCTTTCGATATGAACTTCCATAACTTTTCCATTTTCTAAAACTGCTGCTCTTGTTTTAAATCTATTGGTATTTATTACTACCTGGTTCATCTATCTCTCCCCTAAGAACCTGTTTCCACGGGTAAATCACTTCATTTACTTTAATTGTATCTACCTCTAATGTATTGTTTATTTTAATCTTAAAATCTTTTCCTAACTTCTCTTTATTGACCTTATTTATACCAACAATTCTGGAAACATTCCTTTCATTAGTTTCTACATCCAATTTTTTTTCTATTTCTAATATACTTTTTAGAAAATCATAATATATCTCTCCAACTACAAGCTCTCTAAAAGCTGGATGGAAAGGTCCCCCTAAAACATTTTCGTCGTCATTTAAATCATCCGTCGGTTGCAATCCAACTCTTACTATATTAATATCATTATAATCTAATAATGAATATATTTTTTTACATCTTTTTACTGCCTCACCTAGTGTTAATGGTGTGTAGGTACCTGCTTTAAACATATCAGCCATCTCAGTTTCTTTTATAACTAGAGTCGGATATATTCTAGCTATATCTGGTTCTAATCCTACTGTTTTTACAGCACTTATATAATCACTCTCATCTGTCGATCCTGGTAATCCCAACATCAACTGGATTCCTAATTCAATTTCTGCATCTTTTATCAATTTTGAAGCTGTATAAACTTTTTCCATCGGATAAAACCTATGTGTTTGTTTCAATACATTTTCGTCTAAAGATTGAACTCCTAACTCTACAGTCGTAACTCCATATTTTTTCAGCATCTTAACTATCTCTTCATCTATATAATCTGGTCTAGTAGAAAGTCTAATTCCATCAACTAATCCATTTTTTATATATTCATAAACTACAGATAGATATTCTTCTTGTAATTTTATAGAAATTCCTGTAAAAGTTCCACCAAAAAAAGCCACCTCTTTCTTGGATTTTTTTGGAAGAGTTTTTAAGTATGTTTCAATTATATTTTTTATATCATCTGTAGTTACATCTGTTTCTCTACCATTAATCTTTTTCTGATTACAAAAAACACAATCATTTGGGCACCCAAAATGACTTATAAAGATTGGAATATTATAGTGTTTCATAAAGTTTTACTCCTAACTTTTTGCAGATATCTTTTGCTGCAGATTGCTCGGCACTTTTTTTATTTTTCCCTTTTCCATATCCTTTTAAATCATCTTTTATAATTGCAACAACCTCAAAAACTTTTAAGTGGTCTGGTCCTGCTTCACTTACAACTTGATATGTTGGTATTATTTTATATTCTTTTTGACTATACTCTTGTAAAATTGTTTTAAAATCTAAAATATCCTCATTTTCATTTACATGCTCAATTGGATGTCTTAAATATTTCATAGCTATATCTTTTGTTGTTACAAAATCAGAATCTAAATATATCGCTCCTAATATTGCCTCAAATACATCTCCTAATATAGAGTTTCTTTCTCTTCCACCAGTTAACTCTTCACCTTTACTTAACATTAAGTATTGTCCAAAATCTAATGTTTTAGATATTTTTGCTAATACAGGTTCACTAACTACCATAGCTTTCAGTTTTGCTAAATCTCCCTCTAGTGCATTTGGATACGTCTTGTATAAATGCTCTGTAACGATAAGATCTAGAACTGCATCACCTAGCAGTTCTAGTCTTTCATTGTTTAATTTTCTATATTTAGCGTGTTCATTTCCGAAAGATCTATGGATAAGTGCATTTTTTAATAGGTCTTTATTTTTAAAGTTGTATCCTATTTTATCTTCTAATTCTAGATATGATTTTTTCACTTATCTCTCTCCCTTTATTTACTATTTATATTTTCTCATTGCTATTACAGCATTATGTCCACCAAATCCTAATGAACTTGACATTCCAACTTCGATATCTCTTTTTATCATTTCGTTTGGAGTGTAATTTAAATCTAAAGCTGGATCTGGATTATCTTGATTTATTGTTGGAGGTACTACTCCTTCAGCAATCGATAACGCTAAGATAACTCCTTCAATTCCTCCTGCTGCTCCTAAACCATGCCCTGTAGCTCCTTTTGTTGAAGATATGTTCATAGTGTAAGCTGCATCACCGAATGCATCTTTTATAGCCGCTGTTTCATTTCTATCGTTTGCTGGTGTTGATGTTCCATGTGCATTGATATATCCAACCTCTTCAGGTTTAATATCTCCTTGTTCCATAGCCATTACAAAAGCTCTTACAGCTCCTTCTCCACCTTCTGCTGGTGAAGTTATATGGTAAGCATCACAAGTTTCTCCGTATCCTACAACTTCAGCATAGATTTTTGCTCCTCTAGCTTTTGCTGATTCTAACTCTTCTAAAATAAGAATTCCTGCTCCCTCTCCCATTACAAATCCATCTCTATCAGCTGTAAATGGTCTTGAAGCTCTTTGTGGATCGTCATTTCTTGTAGATAAAGCTTTCATATTTGCAAATGCATTTATAGCAAACTTTGTTATACAAGCTTCTGTTCCACCTGTTATCATAGCATCTGTTTTACCAGATCTAATCATCTCAAATGAATCTCCTATTGAATGAGTTCCTGCTGCACACGCTGTTACTACAGCTTTATTTGGACCCTTAGCTCCAAAGTATATTCCTACGTTTCCTGAAGCCATGTTATTAATCATAGCTGGAATTGTAAACGGAGATATTCTTCTAGTTCCTTTTTCTAGCATTGTTCCATATTGCTCCTCAAAAACTTCGATTCCTCCGATTCCAGATGATACAATTGTTCCAACTTTAGTTGCGTTATTTTCATCTATAACAAGTCCTGAGTCTTCTAATGCCATTTTTGTAGCGGCAATAGCAAACTGAGTATTTCTTGCTAATTTTTTTACCTCTTTCTTTTCGATTCCAAATTCTGTTGGATCAAAATCAGTAACCTCTCCTGCTATCTTAACGGCACTCTCTGTTGTATCGAAAGATTTAATCTCATTTATTCCACATTTACCAGCTTTTATAGCATCCCAAGATTTTTCCGTTCCAGTTCCTAGTGAAGTTATTAAACCAACTCCTGTTACAACTACTCTTCTCATTATCCTATCCACCTCTTTGTTATTTTTCCAAAAAATATAACTAAAGGGGTACTTTCATACCCCTTTAAATTTATCTTACTTATTTGCCTCAATGTAGTTTACAACATCTTGTACAGTTTTTATTTTTTCTGCATCTGTATCAGGAATTTCTACGTCGAACTCCTCTTCGAAAGCCATTATTAATTCAACTGTATCTAATGAATCCGCTCCTAAATCCTCAACGAAGTTCGCTTCTAAAGTTACTTGATCTGCGTCTACTCCTAATTGCTCTACAACTATTTCTCTTATTTTATCTAACATATGTTTTCCTCCTGATTTTTTTATTATTTATATTAATATATTAGCAAATTTAATATATTTTTTCAAGTTTTATAATCTTTTAGATTACACTAAATCTGAAAGCTTTTCGATATTGATCACTTCGATCTCTTTATCGATTTTTTTGATTAAACCATTCAATACTTTTCCTGGTCCAATCTCATATATCTTTGTTACACCTGCTGCTTTTAATGTTGTAATTGTGTCTACCCATTTTACAGGTCCAAAGCTTTGTCTATACAGTTCATCTTTTAAGTCTTCAACCGAAGTTATCTCTTTAGCTGTTGTATTAGCGATTAAAACTACTTCTGAATTCTTAAATTCGAATCCTTCTAACGCTTCTTTTAAAATCTCTCCTGCCGGCTTCATTAGACTTGAATGGAATGGTCCTGAAACAGCTAACTCCATAGCTCTTCTTGCTCCTGCTTCCTTTAATACTATACAAGCACTTCCTATAGCTTCCTTTTCTCCAGCTATTACAGTTTGTTTCGGTTCATTGAAGTTTACTGCCTCAACAACCCCAGCTACACCCTTTAAAGTCTCAACTATTACATCTGAATCAAGTCCTAATATCGCTGCCATAGTTCCAGCTACCTCAGCTGACACTTTACTCATAGCCGCTCCTCTTAAAGATGTTAACTTTACTGCATCCTCCATTGATAAAAATCCAGCTGACCCAACAGCTGCATACTCTCCTACAGAGTGTCCTGCTACGAAATTTGCTACAATACCTTTCTCTCTTAGTAGTTTCTCTAAAACTAAGCTCATTGCAACGATAGCTGGTTGAGTATTTTTAGTATCTTTTAACTCCTCTTCACTACCTTCAAACATCACTTTTTTTAAATCAAAATCTAAGCTAGAAAATATTTTATCAAACTCACTTTTAGCTAAATCGTTATTCTCATAAAGTTCTTTTCCCATTCCAACATATTGCGTTCCTTGTCCTGGAAAAACAAAAGCTATTTTACTCATATTAACTCCTTTTTTTATAAATAACACATGTTTTTTTAATATACCATATTCTTTTTCTTATGTCAATTTTAAATTTAGTAAGACCATTTTAATATCATAGAAGCGTACGTTAACCCCGCTCCAAATCCAGTTAAAGCTATTGTATCTCCCTTTTTTACAAGACCTTTTTCCAATGCTTCTCCTAATGCTAACCCGATTGATGCAGATGATGTATTTCCATATTTATTTAAGTTTAAATAGAACTTTTCCATTGGAATCTCTAATCTTTTTGATGCTGCTTCTATTATTCTACTATTAGCTTGATGTGGGAATACCATGTCTAAATCGCTTGGAGTTAATCCCGCTGCTTCTAAAGCTTCTAAAGTTGCCTTTGGTAAAGCTTTAACTGCAAATTTAAATACATCTTGTCCTTTCATTTGTAAGAAGTTTGATCTCTCTTCTAAAACTTCTTGACTTAAAGGTTTTCTAGTTCCTCCTGCTGGAGTTCTTAATGCACCTTTCACATCCGCTTCTGCTCCTAAGAATTGTGATATCATTCCATATCCATCTTCTACTTCTGCTACAACTGCTGCTGCTGCTCCATCACCAAATAATACACAAGTATTTCTATCTTGCATATCTACACACTTCGAAAGAACTTCTGCACCTATAACTAAAACTTTTTTATTCATTCCTGATACAACTAATGCTTTTGCCATAGTTAAAGCATATACAAATCCACTACAAGCCGCATTTATGTCTACTGCCGCCGCATTTACAGCACCTATCAACTCTTGAACAACACAAGCCGTACTTTGAATTGGATAATCAGGCGTAGTTGTTGCTAAAATTATCATATCTATATCTTCTACAGGAACTCCTGCTTTTTCTAAAGCTACTTTTGCTGCCTCAGCTCCTAAATCAGATGTAGCTTGAGTTTCATTAGCAAATCTTCTTTCTTCTATACCAGTTCTAGTTCTAATCCACTCATCTGTTGTATCTATAATTTTTTCAAAATCAAAATTTGTCATTACATTCTCTGGAACATAAGTTCCTAATCCTATTATACCTACATTTTTAAGCTTCATTGTTTCCTCCTTCGCTTTGTTTCATAACCTCTGTTAATCTATCTATAAATTTGTCTTCTGCAAACTTATTGGCAACCTTTAAAGCATTTTTAATCCCTTTCGCCGACGAATTTCCGTGAGCCTTTATCGATATTCCATTTATACCTAAAAATAGTGCTCCACCATATTCTGAAGAATCTAATTTGGTTTTCAATTTTTTTAAAATAGGCATCAATAAAAGTGCTCCTATTTTTCCTAAAAGACTTTTTCCTATCTCCTCTTTCAAAATAGAAAATATAAATTTGGCCGTTCCTTCAGCTGTTTTTAATACCATATTTCCTGTGAATCCATCCGCGACAATGACATCTACTTCTCCATCCATCATCTCTCTACTCTCTATATTCCCAGCAAAATTAATATCGTTATTATTTTTCAACAAATTGAAGGCTTCTCTGGTGATTTCATTTCCCTTTCCCTCTTCTGTTCCAATATTTAATAATCCAACTTTTGGATTGCTTACTCCAAACATCTCTTCATAATAAAGAGAACCCATTGTTGCGAACTGATTTACAAACTCCGGTCTACAATCAGCATTAGCTCCAACATCCATTAAAACTATATCTCTTTTTTTACTAGGGAATATCGTCGTAATAGCTGGTCTTAAAACACCTTTTATCCTTCTCAACTTCAATTGACTTGCACTTATTAGTGCACCTGTATTTCCTGCTGATACCGATGCTTGAGCCTCTCCTGATTTAACTAGCTCTAACATTCTATTCATAGAGGCATCTTTTTTTGTTCGAACTGCCGTCATAGGATCATCTGTCATCTCTATAACTTCTCTCGCATCAAAAATCTCTACTCTGTTTTTATCGTATGTATATTTCTTTAACTCTTCTTCTATTTTTTCTTTCTGTCCAACTAAAATCACAGTCAAATTTTGTAATTCCTCTAAAGCTTGAACTGCTCCCTTAACTGTTTCAAGAGGTGCAAAATCTCCACCCATGGCATCTAAAGCGATTCTCATAATTTCTCCTCAATATATATATAATTATTAACTATTATAGCATATTTTAAGAAATAAAAAAAAGCAAGATTTAACTATCCCGCTTTTTTTTATAAGATATTACTCTACTTCTGTAGCTAATACTTGCTTTCCGTTGTAATCTCCACATGCAAGACAAATTCTGTGTGGTCTTCTTGGTGATCCACATTTGTCACAAGTTGCTAAAGTAGAACCTGTTAATGCGTGGTGAGATCTTCTCATGTTTTTCTTAGCTTTTGAAGTTTTCTTCTTAGGTACTGCCATCTTAGTTTCCCTCCTAATACAATCATATTTAAAAATTTAAAATTTTATGTCTAATAATTGCTGCCACCTAGGGTCAACGTCATCTTTCGAGTATTTTTCTACTTCAGAAGTATCTGAACACTCTGGAAGACATGCCTCATATTGTGACAAATCAAGTATTATATATTCTCTTACCAGATCAGAGATATTTATCTCGCTATTTAAAGCTTCTTCAAAGTGTTTATCACCAAACTCTTCCTCTGGCTTCAGGCTTGAAGTATACTTAGAATACTCTTTTGGATCTAGATATTCTGCTCTAAAATCTCCTTGGATTAAAGGCTCTATCTCCGTAAGACATCTAACACATTCTAACCTTAGTACTGTTCTATAAGATCCTTCAACTACATAACCATTATCGTCTTTAAAAGCTCTTCCTCTAATAGTTACACCTTCTGGAGTATCTATAGAATCTATAGTTTTTTCAACATAATCAAAGGTAACCTCTGATTCATTAATAATTTCACTAAGCTTTATTATCAATGTTATCCTCCTTATAATTACAATACCTTAATATTTTACTAGTTTTTTTAGAGGTTGTCAAGTAATTTTTCTTAACAACCTTTTATAATTTTATACGTTAAATAAAAACTCCATTAAGTCTCCATCTTTAACGATGTACTCTTTCCCTTCTAGTCTAAGAACTCCTGCTTCTTGAGCTCCTTTCCATCCAGAATACTTTATGAAATCTTCATATCCTACAACTTTCGCTCTAATAAATCCTCTTTCGAAATCTGTATGAATCTCTCCAGCTGCCTTTGGTGCTGTATCTCCGATTCTTATAGTCCAAGCTCTTACTTCTTTAACTCCAGCCGTGAAATAAGTTTGTAGTCCTAATAACTTAAATCCAGCTCTTATCAATCTGTTTAATCCTGGTTCTTCTACTCCTAAAGCTTCTAAGAACTCTTTCTTGTCCTCGTCTTCCATCTCTTGTAACTCAGATTCAACTCTTGCAGATACTACTACTACTTCCGCTCCTAAGTTAGCTGCATAATCTTTTACTCTTTCAACATATTCATTTCCTGTTGCTAAGTCATCTTCTGAAACATTAGCTGCGAACATCATTGGTTTCTGAGTTAAAAGTTGGTAAGTTCTTATTAACTCTTGCTCTTCTGGTGTTAAAATTAAAGTTTTTAACATTTTATATTCATCTAAGTGTGCTTTACACTTTTCTAAAACTGGCATTAAAACCATAGCTTCTTTATTTTTAGATTTAAATAACTTTGATTGTTTCTCGATAGCTTTTTCGATAGTTTCCATATCAGCTAAGATTAACTCTCCATTTATTATTTCGATATCTCTTATTGGATCTACACTTCCACTTACGTGAATGATATTTTCATCTTCAAAACATCTAACAACTTGACATATTGCAGCTGTAGTTCTGATATTTGATAAGAATTTGTTTCCTAACCCTTCACCTTTTGCTGCTCCTTCAACTAAACCAGCTATATCTACGAATTCAACTGTTGCATTTTGAACTCTTTGAGGATTAATTATTTTTGATAACTCATCTAATCTTGAATCTGGAACTGTTACCATTCCAACATTTGGTTCTATTGTACAAAACGGGTAGTTTGCCGCTTCCGCTGCTCCAGCTTTTGTTATTGCATTAAACAGAGTTGACTTTCCAACATTTGGAAGTCCTACTATTCCTATACCTATCATCTTAGAGATTCCTCCTGAAATTTTATTTTACTTTAGATTTTACCACATCTCTAACCTTTTGTAAATAAAAAAACCCTCACTTTATATGGTGAGAGTTTTTATTTTCTATGCCTCTTCAGCTACACAGCTAGTTTGTGTAGATTTTTTCAATCTTACTTTTGGTTCACTTGGTAATCCAAATCTTGGTATCAATCTATCTAATCCTGTCAATGTTGCAATTAGTATTGTTGAAACTGCTATTAAAGCTAAGAAGTTATATTTAATAATATCCATAGCTGTAAAGTTGTATAGTGGATAAACTGCTTGAGCAATTCCTAAGTAGAATCCTATATAAACATGCCAAGGTATTAATTGAGATCCAAATACTCCTAATGCATCACTAAATGTTGCATTTCTAAGTCTTAATGTTTCTATATCCTCTTCTGAACCTTCTACATTTTTCTCAACAATCTCTCTAATGATTGGTCCCATAGTTACTATTTGTGCCATCTCATCAGCTAATCCTGCATTTCCTAAGATTGATAATAATCCATTACAGAACATTAATTGTCTTACATTTCTTGATACTTTTACTACTATATTAGATAGTGGTCTAAATGCATCCATCAATTTCATTATTCCACCGAAAGCTGCAACCCACATCATCATTACAATTACCCAAGAACCCGCTCCTTCAAATCCAGAGTAAAGTAAATCTAAAAATGCTCCAGTATTTTCAACTGTTCCAGCTATTAATCCCAATCCGTAAGCTGAGAATATTCCAATAAACAAACAAAGTAGTGTTGTTAATCCTTTGAAAGCTGCTATTAAAACAAGCACTAAAGGTATTATCATATATGTTGGAACACCATCTTTAACTTGATTTAAAAGTGTAACTGCTGACTCTCTCTTTTCAGCTAGAACTGTCCAAACCTCTTCTGGTATCTGACCAATCGCTGTTGCTGCATCCCCAGTTGTTGTTGGTAATCCCATCGAAACTCCAGCAATATAGAATGCTACTATTCCTAGAAGTAAAACTAATCCTGACCAATATCCTTGATGTCTAATTCTTTTTATAACTTCAACTTTTTGAATTCCAGAACTAACTATAGTTGTATCAGATATAAGTCCTATATTATCTCCGAAACATGCCCCTCCTGCTATCGCTCCAACTGTTAAAGCTATATTTCCACCAACAATATGGTTAAGCCATAAAAATATCGGTGCACACGCTGCAAATGTTCCCCAGCTTGTTCCTGTTGCTATAGATAATACTGATGTAACAACTATTCCTACAACTGCTACAGTTCTTCCTGTAAGTCCAACATTCAATGCTAAGTTTATAATTGAAGCCCCTACTCCAGTTGACATAAATACTTCAGCCATTGCATAAGCTACCATCAATATAAAGAATGCTACTTGCATCTCTTTTGCATTATTTATTACTGCCTCTATTATATCATTCACTTTTTTCTTCTCTACAAATCCTGCTACAAGTGCTGCATAAACTGTTGCTATAGGTGCTGCTATAAGAGCGTCATATCCCATAAACATAAGTGCTGCCAATACTGCTACTGGACTTAATTTCAATAGTTCAATTATTGTGTTCATCCTAAAACCTCCAAGTTATTTTTTTAGTTCCTCTGAAATTTTAGGTAAAAAAAACTACCGTATAAAAAATACGGTAGCTAATCTGCAAAATATATCACAAATTTTTGGATAGCACAACACTGATTTCTCAGTGACAGTAGTATAGATATTCTCTATACTCCCAACAAAGACTTTTGACATAATCTCCATTTCGGCAAATTTCCCTTTCTTTTAACATCAACACCTGTCCGGCTCATTTAAAATACTCATGTTATTTGCAACCTCTACCTAAAATATTAAATTGTTCGAAACTTTTAAATTATAGTATCATTATTTGTTTGCGATGTCAATTATTTTTTTATTAAAGAAACACCGTTCATTTCAGCAGGTTTCTCAATATTTAAGATTTCTAACATCGTAGGTGCTACGTCAGCTAGTTTACCGTGGTTTAACTCACCTTTAAAGTGATTCGAAACGTAGATAAATGGTACTTCATAAGTTGTGTGAGCTGTAAATGGTTGATGAGTTGTTGGATCTTCCATCTTCTCAGCATTTCCATGGTCAGCTGTAATTAACACAGTTCCATCTAACTCAAGAACTTTATTTACGATAGCTCCTACTCCCTTGTCTACAGCTTGAACAGCTTTTACAGCTGCATCAAATACACCTGTATGTCCAACCATATCTGGGTTAGCAAAGTTCATTATAATAACATCAAACTTATCAGAGTTTAAAGCCTCTAAAACTTTAGATGTTAATTCTGGAGCTGACATCTCTGGTTGTAAATCATACGTAGCAACTTTTGGAGAAGCTACAAGTATTCTTTCTTCACCATTGAACTCAGTTTCTTTTCCTCCATTAAAGAAGAATGTAACATGAGCATACTTTTCTGTCTCAGCTGTTCTTAATTGAGCTAATTTATTAGCAGAAATAACTTCTCCTAACGTATTAACGATATCTTTATCTTCATAGATAACTTCAGCATCTATAGTACTTGCATATTGTCTCATGCAGTAGAATTTAGGCTCTAAAGCTTCTCTTTCAAATCCTACAAACTCTTTATCAACAAAAGCTCTAGTTATTTGTCTAGCTCTATCTGGTCTATAGTTAAAGTTAACAATTACATCGCCTTTTTTTACTATTCCATCTGCTGATAATAAAGCTGGCGCTATAAACTCATCTGTAATATTTGCAGCATAAGACTCTTCAATAACTTCTATAGCTGTTTTATTTGTTACAGGTAACTTTCCTACGATTGCATCATAAGCTTTTTCTGTTCTATCCCAGTTTGTATCTCTATCCATAGATAAGTATCTTCCAGAGATTGAAGCTATTGTTCCTACACCTAACTCTTCAGTTTTAGCAACTAAAGCTTTCATGAACTCTAATCCAGATGTTGGAGCTGTATCTCTTCCATCCATGAACGCATGAATATAAACTTTAGTTAATCCAGTTTTTTTAGCCATTTCTAATAAACCGAATAAATGATTGATGTGAGAGTGAACTCCTCCATCAGATAAAAGTCCCATGAAGTGGATGCTCTTATCATTTTCTTTAGCATAGTTGAACGCTTCTACAACTTTAGCTTTATCGTAAAACTCACCATCTCTGATCTCTTTTGAAATCTCTACAAGTGGTTGATAGATTACTCTTCCAGCACCTAAATTTAAGTGCCCTACTTCTGAGTTCCCCATTTGTCCTTCTGGTAATCCTACAGCTTCTCCTGAAGCTTTTATTAATGTATGTGGATAACTATTAAATAGTCTTTCGAAATTTTCTGGTTTTGCTGTTGCGATAGCATTTTTCTCTTCAGAGTGTGGATTGTATCCCCATCCATCAAGAACCATTAACATTAAAGGTTTTTTAGCCATTTTTAAGCCTCCTATTTTTTTGATTATCTTGCTCCTGCTTTTATAACTTGAATAAATGTTGGTGCATCTAAAGAGGCTCCTCCAACAAGTCCTCCATCTATATTCTCCATAGCTAATAATTCAGCTGCATTCTTAGCATTCATTGACCCTCCGTATTGGATTGTAATTTCTGCTGCTGCCTCAGCACCAAACATAGCTACTAAAACATCTCTAATCTCTTTATGAGTTTCTTCAGCCATCTCTGGAGTAGCTGTTTTTCCTGTTCCGATAGCCCATACTGGCTCGTAAGCAACTACAACTTTAACTGCCTCTTCAGCTGTTAAACCTGCCATTCCTTCTCTTACTTGCTTTTCGTTTACTTCAGCAGTTTTTCCTGATTCTCTTTCTTCTAATTTTTCTCCGATACAAAGAATTGGAATTAAATCGTGAGCTAAAGCTGCTTTTACTTTTTCGTTAATGAAAGCATTAGATTCGTGGAAGTATTCTCTTCTTTCTGAATGTCCTAAGATTACATACTTTACCCCAATCTCTTTTAACATAACTGGAGAGATTTCTCCTGTATATGCTCCTGAATCTTTTGTATGCATGTTTTGTGCAGCTATTGCAACATTTGATCCTTCAACTGTCTTCACTGCTGATTCTAAAGCTGTGAATGGAGCACCTATTACGATTTCTACTCCCTCTACACCATTTGTTAACTCTTTTAACTCAGTTAATGTAGCTTTTGTTTCCGCTACAGTTTTATTCATTTTCCAGTTTCCTGCAATTATAGTTTTTCTCATAATTTTCTCCCTCCAAATTTTTTATTAATTTTAAGTTTATAATAACATAATTTCTATCTTTTTAACACGCACCATGTTGTCTATATTTTCATCCTAAATTGAGTATTTTTTTCTCTAATTTAGCAATTTCTTTCTACGTTCTTCTTTCAAAACCTCTCTTAAATAATCTTTATGATTCAGTAATAGGTCATCTACTAACGGTGAAACAGCTCCTTCTAGAACTTCTAAAACCTCACCAAACTCTTCTTTTTTAAACGCCTCAAATACTTCTTCGGCATACTTTTTAAAATCATCTGCATACTCATCGTAATCAGTATATAATAAATCTATCGCCGTTGCCTCTTTTAACGATAAAACTATGCCTAAAACCCATTCAACAAAACTTACCATTTCAATAACTTTTGATAAATCTTGTTCATCTTCTGATATATCATCTAAATTATCAAAAAACTTATTGCTATATGACTCTAACAAATATAGTGACTCTATCAAAATTTCTCTATGCGAACGTGTTGTCAATTCCAACACTCTTACTTTTTTATTCAACGGTAATGCTCTGCCATCGACCATCTCACCATCTAATTTTAACTCTACAATCACTTCTCCATGTTTTATAACATTGGCCTCTAACTTCTCTAAAACATTCAACAACCTTGTTGTTCTTATCCCTAAACTTACCTTTTCACCATTTATAAAAATCTCCATTTTCACCCATCCTTAATTAATTATTTAAAGTATTCCCTAACTGCTGCTAAAGTAAAAAAAATAACTTTCTTTACTTTGTGTCGCTCTTTTAATTCTCGTTCTAACTCTTTTAAAGTAGCTCCTGTAGTAACAATATCATCGACAATTAAAATTGTTTTTTCGAAATAATCCCCCTCAATTTTAAAGGCTTTTTTAACATTTTCTTCTCTTTTAAGATTACCTTTAATCTTATACATATACTTAGTATTTTTTATTCTTTCTATTTTAACAAAATCAATCTCTGAAGATTTTAGCAATTCATCTACCTGATTGTATCCTCTTTCTAAAAATCTTTTTTTATTTATCGGGATGGATATTATCATATCTATTTTTTCTTTTTCTAGTATATTTTCTACTGCCTCTTTTACAAATACACTTAAATCTTTTGCTATATCTTTCCTATTTTTAAATTTGAAATCAAAAATCATCTTTTTTACATCTGTATAGTAATACAAATAGTAAAGATTTCCCATTTGTTTTAAACTACTCATCTCTCTTAATTTGATAGAGCACTTAAAACAAAGATAGCTTTCACTCTTTAAGTTTTTACCACATATAGTACACCTATTGTCAAAAATCAATTTTCTAAGGAGTTGCTTTAGCATATTTTTTTGCCTTTTTATTTTTTGCGAACTCTTTATCAACTATCTTCGCTGAATAAAACTCTGTGTAACCACATTCCACACATGTTTTTATATAATAAGTTCCTATCTCTATTTTTAACCCTGGACTTTTTTCTGGTATCACAGCTGTTTTAACTATATATTTATCACTACCACATTTTAGACATCTATATTCCAAGTTCATCACCCCAAAAAATATTCTTGAGCCATTCTACATCATCTTTGAAAAAAATTATAGCATCAAATCGTATCTTTTCACTATCTAATCTATTTTTTCTTATAAACTCCTTTGCTGTAAGGTATATTTTCTTTATCTTTTTTTTATCTATCGCCTCTTGTGGCATACCAAATAAATTATTTTTTCTATATTTCACTTCAAAAAAAACAAGAGTCGTTCCATCGTATCCGACAATATCTATCTCACCAAAAAAGCCTTCATAATTCATCTCTAAAATTTTAATGTCTAGATCCTCTAAATACTCTTTAGCTCTAATTTCATACTCTCTTCCCTTGCTTCTTTTATTCATAACTACTCTCCTAAAATTTTCTTTAAGAAACTTTTTCTATGAACTCCCTCTATAGGTCCTTTATCTAATATTACACCTCTATGTACAACAGTACCATAACCTTTATGTTTTTGGAATTGATACTCAGGATATTTCTCAGCTATATCAATCATCATTCTATCTCTTGTAACTTTAGCTATTATAGACGCTGCTGCTATCGATAGACTTTTAGAATCCCCTTTTATAACGGGATCTTGCTCTCCTAAATACTCTCTTATTTTGTGATTTCCATCAACTAAAACTTTATCAAAATCTACTTCTTTATTTAAATTAGATATTGCTCTTCTCATAGCTAAAAACGTTGCATTTAAAATATTCAATTCATCTATCTCGGCAACATCAGCTACACCAACTCCAATTTCAAAGTTTTCCATAACTACATCAAATAGTTGATCTCTCATTTTTTCTGTCAATTTTTTTGAATCATTTATTTTTTCTAATCTTTCATCGTATTTTTTTAATTTTGCTGCTGCTGCAACAACAGGTCCCGCAAGTGGTCCTCTTCCAGCTTCATCAACACCTATAATATTACCATTTTCAAGATCAAAAAAGTACATCATATTTTTGTTTTCCATATTTTTCTCCATTACCCTACTTTCTACCTGAATCATATATTTTTTCCTTTATTATTTATACATTCTCACTATCTTTGTTAAATCTAACTTTAATCTCTTTGCTACATTTTTAAAGTCATCTTTCAACGGACCTAAAATTACAGTTTCTATCCCTGTTATTGGATGCAAAAATTTCAAATAATAAGAGTGTAACATTTGACGTTTTGCTAATTCTGATGAATTACCATAAGTTTCATCTCCTAAAATTGGGTGATTTAAACTTTTCATATGAACTCTTATTTGATGAGTTCTACCAGTTTCAATTCCAACTTCAACTAAAGAAAAACCATCTACGCTATCTATAACTTCATAATTAGTTATTGCTATTTTACCGTTTTCTGATACAACCGCCATCTTTTTTCTATCTCTTGAATCTCTACCTATAAGCGTTTCTATTCTTCCGCTTTGATTTTTAAAATTACCTTTACAAATACATACATATCTTTTTTCAATAGTTTTATCCTTGAACATATCCGTCAACTTTACATGAGCTACATCATTTTTAGCTATAACTATCAATCCACTTGTATCTTTATCTAATCTATGAACTATACCTGGTCTTATCACTCCATTTATCGTTGACAAATCTTTAATATGATAAAGAACCGCATTCACCAAAGTTCCAGTATAAAAACCTTGTGCTGGATGTACTATAACTCCAGGATCTTTATTTATAACAACCATATCTTTATCTTCATAAACTATGTCTATCGGTAAATCTTCAGGTAAAACTTCTAGAATTTCATCCTCAGGAATTCTCACTACTATAGTTTCCTTTCCTTTTAATTTATTCCCACTTTTCGTTTTGTTTTTATTATCTATACTAATATTATCGTTATCTATTAACTTTTGAATATAACTTCTTGTTGCCTCTTCAAGAACTTCACTTAAAAAGGCATCCAATCTTTTTCCTTTATCTTTTTCTTCAACTTTTATTTCTATAATTTCTTTATAGTTATTCATTATCCACTTCCCATTTTCCTTATACTTTCTAATCAAAATTATATCACAACTTATTTTCTATTACAAAAATATTAAAAGAAAAAAAAGAATTCACAAATTTTAGTTGTATATATGTTACAGAACGGTTAAAAACTTTGTTCTATTTTAAAATTTAAGCACAATTAATTAAACGAGGAGGTTTATTTTATGAAAAAGTTAGCACTTTTAGCATGTTCTTTATTTGTTTTAACATCAGTTGCTCAAGCAAAAGAGGTTGTTAGACCAGTTACTAGTTCGAAAGAAGTAGTTAGAGAGCCAGTTACTAGCTCAAAAGAGGTTGTTAATGAACCTGTAATTCTTGAAGAAGTTGTTGTTCCTGTTGCTGCTAATCCTTGGGGATATATCAATTTAAGAGGTGGATGGGATTTCTGGAGTGAATATGGAGATTTCTCTAAAAATGATACAACTCTTGACAGATATAACCTTTCTAATAAAACAGAGGATTTCGGTGGAGAAATCGCTTTAGAAGCTTATAAAGCTTGGGATAAATTTGATTTAGGACTTGGAGTTGCTTATCAACACCATATGGATAGAAAAGCGTCTGAAGGATATTCTGGTGTAGAGTACAAATCGGTTCCTTTATACCTTACTGGTAGATATAATATAAATTACTGGGATTGGGCTGTTACTCCTTATTTAAAAGCTAATGTAGGATACTCATTTAACTTTGATTCTAAAAACTATGATACTCCAACTGGTAGCTATGGAACTAGTGTAGACGACGGTTTATATTGGGCTGCAGGTATTGGATGGGAATATCAAGCATTCAACGTAGATGTTCTTTATGGAGCTAACTACGCTAAGAGTAAAGTTAGTGGCGATGTTCAAGAGAAGTTTGATAATGACTATGAAAGAGTTACTCTATCAGTTGGATATAGATTTAACATCTGGTAAAAAGCATTTTTCAAATAACTCCTAATTTATTAAATAGTTAAAGGTAGAATCTGAATATTTGATTCTACCTTTTTTCATATTCTAAAAAAAAATAAAGAGGTGATTGAACATCACCTCTTTCATTAATTTTACTTATACCCAACAACTTTTGCATCGTCAATAATTCTAAATGTAAATGTTTCTGTTACAAATAGTTCAACCTCTTTATTACAATGCCCTTGATAGCCTAAAGAGAAGTCTTCAGCTAAAACTAACTCAATATTTTCATCATCATAAGGAAGTAAAAGAGCACCAGTTATATTATTAGAAACAATCACTGGCATTCCAAGTATTTTTTCTAATCTTTTTACTAATGGATTATTCAAATTTACCATATTTAAATATATATATTTTTCAAGTCCCACAACTAATGCATAAGGTCCTTTTGCAAATCCTGTATTTCTTAATTTCGAAACACCATACATTAAATTTTTTATAGTTTCCTCTTCTGTCTTTCCAAATTCAATTAATTTAGATTCATCTTTTAAGAGTCCAACTATACACGCTTCATCTAATCCAAAATAAATCGCTTCCTCTTCAAATTTTGCAGCTTTTTTCAAAGCCTCATCTAAATTTGTATAATCTATATCTTTTGCACCTCTATCAAGGTTATCTAATTCCCATCTATTCAATGTGAAAGTTATTCTATTTTCAACAAACGGTTGGATTTTATATACTCCATAAGCTAAATCATCCTTTTTATGAATAGCTAATCTTCCTGTGTTAAGACCTCCATTTCCTACACCTACCGGTCCTGTAACTTTCACAAATCTTCTAGCTGAAAGTTGAGTAGTTAAAACCTCTCTCGCTCTATCTTCTATATCTTTCCATACATTTGCACTTATTGGTGCTAACTCTTTTTTTAAGAAATCCATCTCTTTACCCCCTTATTTTTTTAATGATCCTATATTTAACGATCTTGTATTATTCATCTCTTTTACCTCTTCTTTTATAGGAGCTCCATCTCTTCCCATAAGTTGAGCTTCTATTCCCACTATTTTACCCTGTCTAAATATATAATCCTCTAACTCTTTTCCAAATTCAAATTCATTTCTTCTCATCCATTCAATCACCATAACAGCATGTTCCATCTCTTCATTTCTATTATGAATCAAAATCTCTTTTAATTCTGGATCTTCGGCCATTTCAGCTCTTTGATTATAGTCATCTACCGCTTGTAATTCCTCTTTTAAACTTTGAATTGCAAAGTCTAAATCTGTCGCTTTTTTACTAATTCCACTCAGCATAAAACACCTCCACATTTTAAAACAATCTCTAATTTGTTTATTATGCCATTTCTTCTCATTTCCTTTTTTAATAAAAAATAAATTTAATTTTGATGCTTCAAATAGTAATTCAAATAAGGAAAATTTGAAATATAGATTACTTTCATTTTTTTTGATATTATAATATCGTACTATTGTTTTATATTTTTGAAAAATACGGTATTTTTATTTTAATTTTTTATTTTAATTTTAAAGAATTGGGGGAGAAAGCCATGATTGAAAAAAAGATATTATTTTAGCCCAAAGTGGTGATGAAGAATCAATCGAAAAAATTCTAAAAGAGTATCATGGAACAATTTATAAAAATAATCTTTCTTTCTTTTTAAAAGGAGGAGATAGTGATGATTTAATGCAAGAGGGGTTTATTGGACTCATGAAAGCAATTAAATCTTATGATGAAAGTCGAAATGCTTGTTTTAGCACTTTCGCAAACCTTTGCATCAGAAGACAGATGATTACAGCTGTAAAAAATCACAACTCTGACAAATATAAAAATTTAAATCAAGCTATGCAAGGCGAAGGATATTCAACTCATGAAGAAAATGTTCACTACACCTCACCATCTTTAGGTTTCTACTCTCCAGAGGATATATTTTTAGGTAAGGAACTTGTTAATCTTCTTACAACTTTCCTTAATGACAATCTAAGCTTTTTAGAAAAAAAAGTTTTCACATATCTTTGCAAAGAATACACATATATTGAAATTGCTGATTTTTTAAATGAGCCACCTAAAAAAATAGATAATACTATTCAAAGAATTAAAAAGAAAATTATCTCATATCTACAAAATTATTCAAAATAATAATATATATTTCAAACAAAAAGGAGAACTCACAATTAAGTTCTCCTTTTATACTATTAATACTTTTTCATTAACTCTTTTACTTTCGAAACAACCTCATCTTTAGATATTTCTAAAGTTTCATTTGTTCTTCTTATCTTTAACTCAACAATTCCTTCCGCAGCTTTTTTACCAGCAACTACTTTAAACGGATATCCTATTAAATCTCCATCTTTAAATTTGAATCCGATTCTTTCGTCTCTGTCATCTAAAGCTACATCTATATTAGCATCTCCAAATGCATTATAAATCTCTTCAGCTAGAGCTACTTGATCCTCAGCTTTCATATTTGCAGGAATTACTTCAACTACAAATGGAGCTATTGATGATGGCCAAATAATTCCATTCTCATCGTTATTTTGCTCGATTGATGATGCTAAAGTTCTTGAAACTCCAATTCCATAACATCCCATCTCAATAACTTGACTCTTTCCATTTACATCTAAGAATGTTGCATTTAGAGCTTTAGAGTACTTATCTCCTAATTTAAAGATATGTCCACTTTCTATTCCTCTTGCACTTGCTAGCTCTCCTTCACACTTAGGACATTTCTCTCCTACAGTTACTGTTCTTACATCTGCAACTATTGAAGCTGTGTAATCTCTTCCGTAGTTTGCATTTATAAAGTGTGTATCTATTTTATTTCCACCAGCTGTATGGTTAGAAATACCAATTATACTCTTGTCAGCTATCAACTTAATTTTTGTTTCATCAATTCCTACTGGTCCTATGAATCCTTTAATTAATCCTAATTCCTCTATTTCAGTATCATTTAATAATGCAACATCGATTGTATCAATTATATTCTTTAACTTAACTTCGTTTACTTCGAAGTCTCCTCTTATAAGAACCATGTAAACTTCATCTGTTACAACATCTTTATACATCATAGCTTTTACTGTTTGTGCTGTAGGTATATTTAAAAACTCAGCAATCTCTGTTATTTTCGATACATTTGGTGTATCCATTAGCTCTAACTCTTTTGCTTCTACTTTTGGCACATCAGTTATTATACTCGTTGCAGTTTCAACGTTTGCAGCATACTCACATGATGTACAGTAAATGATTTCATCCTCTCCAGATTCTGCTAATACATGGAACTCTTGTGATCCACTTCCACCGATAGCTCCTGAATCAGCTTCAACCGCTCTGAATTTAAGTCCACATCTTTCGAAAACTCTTGTATAAGCTGCTTTCATATTTTCGAATTCTTCATCTAAAGACTCTTTTGTTGCATGGAATGAGTATGCATCTTTCATCATAAACTCTCTTCCTCTCATAAGTCCAAATCTAGGTCTTCTTTCATCTCTAAATTTAGTTTGAATTTGGTATAAGTTTAATGGTAAGGCCTTATATGATGATATATCATTTCTAATTATATCTGTTATTACCTCTTCATGTGTTGGTCCTAATGCGAACTCTCTTGAATGTCTGTCTTGAATTCTCATCATTTCAGCACCCATTACATCCCATCTTCCACTCTCTTTCCAAAGTTCTGCTGGTTGTAAAACTGGCATGAATATCTCTTGAGCTCCAGCTCTATTCATCTCTTCTCTTACGATGTTTTCAACTTTCTTTAAAGCTTTTAAACCTAAAGGAAGGTATGTGTAAACTCCACTCGCTAATCTTTTGATCATACCTGATCTAAGTAATAGTTTATGACTGATTACCTCTGCCTCTTTAGGAGTTTCCTTTAGAGTCTTTACATAATATCTACTTAATCTCATATTTCCTCCACTCTTTTAATTAATTTTACCTCATATTTTATCATAACATCTTTTACGAGGTCAAACTTTTGTTAAACTTTTCATCAATATCCTCTTCTAAAACTTTATGATTTATCTTTCCTTCATTTTTTATTAGATATTCGGTACATATATCCTTAACCAATTTTATAGTTTTTACATCATGAACTATATCTATAAATTTCAAGTCACTTAATCCGCTTTGTTTCACACCGAAAATCTCTCCCGCTTTTCTGAGTCGCAGATCCTCTTCAGCTATTTTGAATCCATCCTCTGTATTTTCTAAAACTTTTAATCTAGCTGCTGAGTTGTCATTCTCAGTATTTGATAGTAAGAAGCAGTAAGATTGATGCTCTCCTCTTCCAACTCTTCCTCTCAACTGATGTAGAGTAGCTAATCCAAATCTCTCTGAATTTGTTATAACCATTATACTTGAGTTAGGCACATTTACTCCAACCTCTATTACTAAAGTTGAAACAAGTATATCTAAATTATGATTTTTAAATTGATGCATCACTTCATCTTTTTCTTTATTTTTCATTCTTCCATGTAAAATTCCTACTTTATATCCTGGGAGGTTTTTTGATACTTCTGCATATAACTCTTCTGTTGATTTTGCCGATAGTTTATCGCTCTCATCGATTAATGAAGCTACAAAATACGCTTGCCTTCCCTCTTTTAATTTTTTATCTATAAAATAATACATCTTTTCTTCATCAACATCTTCACTTATCCACTTAGTCTTTATAGGCTTTCTTCCTGGTGGAAGTTCATCTATCACAGATACATCTAAATCACCATATATACTTAAAGCTAAAGATCTTGGAATTGGAGTTGCACTCATAACTATTAGATTTGCCAAAATCCCTTTATCTCTCAATCTTTTTCTCTGTAAAACTCCAAATCTGTGTTGTTCATCTATCACTACTAGACCAAGTTTATTGAATTGAACGCTATCCTCTATTATAGCATGTGTTCCTATGACAATATTCGTTTCTCCAGTTTCTATTCTTTTTAATAACTCATCTTTTTTCTTTCCCTTTATGCTACCTGTCAAAAGATCTACTTTTACATCCAAACTTTCTAAAGTTTCATAAATAGATAAATAGTGCTGAGTTGCTAATATCTCTGTTGGAGCCATCAACACTCCTTGATATCCATTTTCTACCATATATAATAGTAGTAAAACTGCAACTATAGTCTTTCCGCTTCCTACGTCACCTTGAATTAGATAGTTTATAATCTTACCTGCATTTAATCCTTTATAAATCTCTGTTATAACTCTTTTTTGAGCAGTTGTTAATTTAAATGATAAACCTGAAAGATACTTTGAAACCAGCTCTTTTTTTCCTTCTATTTTATAGATTCCACTGTTTGTCAAATCAACTTCAAAACGCTTTTGTAAAATACCCATCTCCAAAACTAAAAGTTCCTCTACTGCAAATCTCCTTTTAGCTTCCTCTAAGTTTCTTGAATTAGTTGGATAATGTATCTCATTTAAAGCTTTTGTTCTTGGCATCAAATTATATTTTTTTAAAACCTCTTCTGGAATATTCTCTTCAAATATATTAACATACTCTTTTAAGGCTTCCTTTAATATTTTTCTTAGATTATTTTGAGTAAACTCTTTTATAGAGCTATATATTGGAAGGATCTCCCCGTTGTTTTCTTGTCCTTTATATAGTTTAAATTCTGGATTCGTCATCTGAAAAGTATATCCTCTTTTTACATTTCCAATAAAAATATACTCCTCACCTATTTTTAAACTGTTTCTCAAATATGGTCTCTGAAACCAAACTACTTCAAGAACTCCAGTTCCATCATTTATAGTGGCTTTTATCATCTTCATTCCAGTTCTTGTGGGTGGAGCTGATATATTCATTATACTTCCTTTTAATACAACATATTCATCACCTTTTAACTCTCCAATTCTCTTTAAGTTTGTTCTATCATCATATGCTCTTGGAAAATAATAGATAAGATCATACAAACTTTCAATATTCAATTTTTTTAATTTCAGATATGTCGCTTTTGATACTCCTTTTAAATTAAAAAGTTCTATCTCTCTATAAATGTTTTTATAAATCATAATCACCACCTTTTTTTTATTATAACACAAAGAAATAGAGTTTTGTACTCTTTATAATACCTGCTATCCATCCCATATAAACCTTTAAAAATCAAGCGTTCGTGAAAATTTTATTTTCATTTTTTTTGAAAAAATTATTTGACTTTTTTTATTTTTTAATATATTATACTTGTATAAATTAAATAGGCAAAGTAAGGGAAACCTTATGACGCAAAGCTATAGGGTCTTTAAAATGACAGCCAGTTGCACTTATCTGAAAAGATAATGTTGCAATTGGCTTTTTTATTTTTTTATCACTTTATATAACTAATCGGGAGGGAACACACAATGAAAAAAATATTAACTTTATTATCTTTAACTTTATCTATGACGGCTTTTGCTAATTCTGTTGTTCAATCAGACACTATGAATATCAATGCGAAAATTGTTAAACCACTAACTGTTAGCCATGACGGGCATATCCAATTTGGTAATCTTGTTCAAAACAGCGGACATAGCGAAAAAGTAAGTAGAAACTTCTTCATTAACGGAACACCTGGACAAAAAATTGAATTTAAGATTAATGATCAAAAATTAGACTCATTTTCAAACAGTCATTTAACTAGAGTTGGAGGAAGTGAAACATTAGATTTTTATACTAGCAATAGAAAAGTAACTAACGGAGATATCTCAAATCCTACTTTAGATAACAATGGAAACTTAACGTTCTCTTTTGATTCTGTAGTTAATGTTACAAACTTACCTGTTGGAGAATACACTGGTTCTTTAAAGGTTGCAGTTAAATATAATTAATATAAAGAAAAACTGAGGAATTGATGTCCTCAGTTTTTTTTATTTCTATAATTGTTCTAATAATTCATCAGATATATCAAAGTTTGAGTAAACATCATTTACGTCATCTAAGTCATCTAAAGCTTCATATAAAGCCATAACTTTCTTAGCTGTATCTAAATCAGTTATTTGAACTTTATTGTCAGGAATCATTGACACTTCAGCTTCAGTTACATTATAACCAGCTTTTTTTAACTCTTCAGCTACAGTATTACAATCCGCAGGCTCTGTTAAAACAGTGAACTCTCCGTCCTCCTCTTTAACATCTTCAGCACCAGCTTCTAAAGCAGCCATCATAAGCTCATCAGCATCTAATCCCTCTCCAGTAATGATTATTTCCCCTTTTTTAGCGAACATCCAAGCAACAGCACCATCTGTTCCAAGGTTTCCATTTCTTCTAGAGAAAGCAGCTCTTACTTCTGAAGCCGATCTATTTTTATTATCTGTTACAACTTCTACTATGAAAGCAGTTCCTTCTGGACCGTATCCTTCATATCTAATCTCCATGTAATCTACACCTTCAAGCTCTCCAGTTCCTTTTTTGATAGCTCTTTCTAGGTTATCTTTTGGCATATTAGCAGCCTTTGCTTTATCTATCGCAAGTCTTAATCTAGGGTTGAAGTTAGGATCTCCTCCAGCTTCTTTAGCTGCGATTGTTAACTCTTTTCCTAATTTTGTAAATATCTTTCCTCTTTTAATGTCTTGAGCACCTTTTCTATGCTTTATGTTAGACCATTTACTATGTCCTGCCACAAAAATTCCTCCTCATTTTTTAAAAATATCTATTTAAATTTTATCACAACCCCTAGTTTTTTTCAATATATTTGGGCACTAGGAGTATTTTTCTCTCAACCTCTTCTAATACTTTCTCAGGCGTTATCAAACTATATTTCTCCTCATAAGATAACTTTTCATAACCATCTCCTGTCAAAATATCTTTAGGCTCCAATCCCTCGTGTCTTGGATTGTCTCTTGATAACCACTCCATTTTATTAGAGTTTGGACTAAATATTGCAAAACTGGGTATATCTATAGCTTGTGCTAAATGTCTAGGTCCACCCTCGTTTCCAACAAACAAGTCACAGTTAGAAAATAGTGTGAACAACTCACTTTTAGGTATAGACATTATATCTATAACGATATCATAATCCTCTCTAGCCACACTCCAAACTTTTTTTAAATATTTAAACGGATTCTTCTGCTTAGCTTTAGATATTGATATTACTTTATTCAAATAGTTCTGGTGTTCAAATAGAGGTGCCACATAATCGTATAAAACATAATCTATCTTTGCATCTGGATAAGTCTCTTTCAAACTTTTACATATTACAGAGGGTGAACTACCCCGCCCTAAAGAGGACGGGGCTTCGTGGGAAGTATCTTAGTAATTTAAGATATCTTAATCACGCTCTACGGCTAGTTCCTAACCTGATATATGTTTAATAAGCTAGTAGAGTTCTACCAGCTTCACGAATATTTATACTTGCATTTAAATCTCTATCCATAGTATGACCACATTCACAGTTATATATTCTATCGCCTAAAGAAAGTGAATCTTTTATATTTCCACAAGAAGAACAAGTTTTAGAAGATGGAAACCACCTATCTATTTTTATTACTTGTTTTCCTAAAAACATAGCCTTGTACTGAAGCATGACCGTGAATAATCCCCAGCCGTTATCAGAAACAGACTTGCCAAAGTTTAGTGCTCCACTCATACCTTTCATATTAAGGTCTTCGATGATAATCGCATTATGCTTTGTAACTAATTCTCTTGATAATTTGTGAAGAAAGTCTTTTCTACTGTTTTTGATAGATTGATGAATTTTAGCGACTTTTAATTTAGCCTTATTCCAGTTGCTAGAAAATTTAACTTTACGAGAAAGTTCTTGCGCAGCTTTAGCGAGTTTAGCTTCTAATTTTCTGAAGAATCTTGGATAATCAGCTCTTTGGTCTTCAGAGCTAACGAACAATTCTTTCATAGAAAAATCAAGCCCAACA
>NZ_JRJZ01000004.1:0-1065 GCF_000800875.1 Cetobacterium sp. ZWU0022 | reverse complement strand
ATCATCAAATTCTTGTTGAGGACTCCAATTATATTTTTTATTATTCCATTCATATTTATTATTTAAATTATTCAGATTAACTAAACTTGTTGTTTCCTCATTATTTGCTTTAATCATTTTTGCAATTTTAGCTTCTTGTGGATAAACAAACTCTACAACTGGGTTATACCATTCATTAGCACTTTGTAAAAAAAAGTTATAACTTCTTTTATTAGTATTTACTACTAAATTTGTTTTTATTCCTGGATAAAAAGGTTTTAAAACAATTGCTTTTCTTTCTCCTTGTTTTGAACCTGTTACTCCTTCATCAATCGCCCATCTTGCTGTATCTCCACCTGCTAAGTAAATAACTTCTTCATCTGAATTTAAGTAAATTGTTGTTAAAAATCCTGTTCTTGCATAAACTCTATACATATCATTTTCGTTGTAAACAAATGTTGTTTTAACATTTTGCTTTGCTTCCTTTAATCCCGTTTTTATAACTGGTTCTTGATAAGAAAAATCTTCATACTGTAACTCAACTGCTCCTAATGCCATACTTGACAAAACTGTCATTAATATTGCTATCTTTTTCAATTTTTTCACCTCTACATTTCATTGTTAAAACTATAATCTGTTATTGTAATTCCTACTGGATTTATCAATAGTTTTTCTTCTGAATTAGATTGAATTATTTCTATTGTATAAATTCCTGATTTTTTTATCTTTTCAACTATATTTCCTCTTTCATCATAGCCCGTTTCAATCCATCTAACTTGATAATTTTTATTATCAACTTTTAAGATTGTTGTTATAGAAATATCTCTAGTTTCTTTATTTTTCATTTTATCTTTTGTATCTTCTGCTATTATTTGGCTTTTTAATTTCGTTTGTGCTATTTCTCCTAAAAAACTATATGCTTCTTTTATATTTCTTCCATACATAATTGGGTCTAATGGAATTGATCTAGTTTTTAATATAAAATTTCTTAAAGTTGACATGATTAATTTATCATTTGCAACATAATTTATTCTATTTATTGCTCCAATATTTTTTACTATTCCTTCCTCTTTATTAACTTCTACA
>NZ_JRJZ01000003.1:0-3757 GCF_000800875.1 Cetobacterium sp. ZWU0022 | reverse complement strand
CATAGATGGTCAGGAAAATCCTTAGCGTTGTTATTCCGCGTTTTCCTGACGGGACCCCTATTAAGAATACCCATACTTTGTATAGTACTAAAGATAAATATATTAAAAAAGGAGATATGATCTATCCTAAACCTAGGATAACAAATCATTCTCAAATAGAATTTGTGAAGAAAGAGAAGCTTTAATGCTTCTCTCTTTATTTTTTGTAAAAATTTATATCTAAAAGTTTATATTTAGAAAATAAAAACAGACATTTTTTGTGTTTTTACACAGAATTTTTTGAACTCTCTTGTTTATTGTTGTTTTTTTGTTTAATATTGTTTATTGTTATGTACAAAAATTACAGGTGTTTTTTAGGCGTTTAGCCTTTGATTTCATTAAGAAATAATAGGTTTTTGTCTTTATAAATTAGTAGTATATAGTTTATAAATTAGTAGTATATATCTTTATAAATTAGTAGTATATATCATATAAATTAGTAGTATATAACTATGTAAATTAGTAGTATATACTTTTTTTTATGAAAAAATTTATAAATGATTAGTATATTTTTTCATAAGAACATGGTATTATATAAAAAATAAAATATTTGTATAAATTTATGGAGGAAAAATGGCTAAGAAAACTGATGATTATTTTGAAGTTGAAACAATAGATACAGGTCCAACATATTTTTTAGAAGAAGATATTTATATTCCAGAGGAGTTAGTAAAAAATAAATCACTTATACGAATGGATATGAATATTGTACAGTTTCCTGTTTTTTCTAAAAATACAAAAAGAAAAAAAAATGAGATTACAACATACTTTTTTAATAAAAACCGAGATACTTATATAACAGTTAAACCTTCTGCAGGAGAGTTAATTCCAGGAGAAGCTGAAGAGAAGATTTTTATAGCATTAATGAAATTGTTGAAAGAAAAAAATATGGCTCAAGAGTTTGTTGTTACTGCTAACGAAATTAGAGATGCAGCAAAAATTCATGCTAGCCACTATATAAAAGAAATAAAAAGAGCGTTATCTAGGTTATCAGATACCTCTTATGTGTTTAAAAATACTATGTATTCAAATGAACTTGGTGGAATTTTGAATCATGAAGTAAATACCCCAATTTTAACATTTAAAACATTGTCACTTAAAAGAGAAGAAAATAAAAAAATTAAAAATAACATAAAGGATAATCGTATAAAAGAGGTTTATTGCATAAGAATATCTGATCATTTTTACCAAAATATTGTAAAAAGAGGATATTTAGTTTATGATTCAGATATATTACTAGACATACAATCGAGTATTGCTAGAACCTTATATATGCTTTTAGAAAAAATTAGATTTGAAGAGCTTTATGTTAGAGAATCGATATATGCTTTAATAAAAAAAATACCTTTGAAATATGAAAAAAATAGTTTACCAACTACTGTAAAAACAATTGAAAAAGCATTAAATGAATTGAAAGAAAAAAAATTGATAAAAAATTTTAATTTTCTTAAACCTACAACTTGGTTAGAAGCAGATATCGAAGTATTTTTTGATGAAAGTCACAATGTTTCGAAGCAAGAAAGATTCAACGTTGATAATCAAGAGATAAAAAATATTTATAATAACTTAGCAATAACACATACAGAAAAAAACATAGAGGAAAATTTAGAAACTTTTAAAGTAACAGATGAGATGATAGCAGAAATTTTTGGAATAATGCCTCTTAAAGCAAAAAATTTAAAGTCGTTGCCAAAAACTATAAGAGATTGTATTGAAAAATATGGATATAATAGGGTAAAATCTGCAACATATTATTTAAAAGCACAGAAAAATTTAACTAGTCCAAGATCATATTTCTTAAAAACTTTAGAAAATGGGTGGGATAAAGATATTGTGATTGAACCAGAAAAACAAGTTCAACTTGAGTTAGAAAATATAAATGAAATTGAAAATTTTGAAGAAAAACAAGAACAGAATTTCATCTCTCAAGAAAAATATTTTAACACTCTTTCAGAAGAGAAACAGTTAGAGCTTGAAGAGGAAGTATATAAAGACTATATAAAACAGTGTGGACAGGAAACTAAAATTCAAAAGATTGCTTTTAAAGCTGCGAAAAAAAGTTTAATATTTAAATATATTTTAAATAATAATTTAATCCAGTCGTCGGGCAACCCGACAACTGAATCTCAAAAAAATGAAGAGATTAAATTACCTCAAGTAGATGAAGATGAAGTTGATGTTCTTAATAATATCAAAGCTTTTAATGATTATATAAATGGTAGTATTGAGATGTACAAACTAGGATTTGATTTGACATCAGACGAAGCTTCAAGAATAAAAAAAGAGATTTTTTTAGAATTAACAAGTAAATTTATGTTAAGAAAGTTAACGATAGAGGAATTAAATGAAACTATTAAAAGGAAATTAAGCTAGAGAGGAGATTATATGGGGAAGGTCATTACTATCAAAAATAATAAGGGTGGGGTAGGAAAAAGTTGGTTAACATTACAAATATCTCATGCATTGACATTATTAGAAAAAAATGATGGAAATTTTTATAGAGTTCTTATATTAACATCAGATTCTCAAAATAATATATTGGATTTTTCAGGTCATAGTGAGATTGAAATAGAAAAAACTTTAGAGGATTATGTGAAAACGGGTAAAAGAAATGAGATAAGATTGAGAGAGAATCTTTATTATATGCCTCTTGCAAAATCAAATTTTTCTAAGGTTTTTAGAGAGAAATTGAAAAGATCTATAGAGGTTTTAAAAAATGAATTTGATTTTATTTTGATTGATTCAGTTCCAGTTTTAGAAATTGACCAGGATTTTTTAGATATTGCAACGGATATTATAATCCCAACATATATGGATAAAGCAACAACTGGTGGTATTTTAAGACTTATGGAAGAGATAGATTTAAAAAAGATTAGAGCTATAGTTCCGAATAGATATATAAAGTCTAAGAAAACTGAAGTGATGTATGAAGAGCTAAAAACTAATTTAGATGGAACAGGAATATTAGTTACAGAACCAATAAAACAATCTTCTGTTATTCATAATTTAATGGATGATGGTAAAACAATTTGGGACAGTAAATCAAAAGATGTTGAAAGTTTTCAAATGATAATTTATTCAGTTGTAGAGGAGTTGTTAAAGTAATGGCATCGGTGATGGATAAGATAAAAGCTAAAACAGCAGAGTTAAAAAATCAACAAAATAATGATATAAAATTAGAAGTTGAAGTACAATATAATTCAAAAATTGAATATGAAAAATTTGGGATTGTTGAAAATAGAGTTAAAGATAGATTGGTTGATTGTGAAAAAAAAGCAATCTATCATGCTAACGAGATGTCTAAGAGCGTGATGGAGCTTTCTAGGGTATTTTCAGAGGCTCAAGGACTTCTAGCTAGCCATGCAGGAGGAACCTTTAAAAAGTGGTTTGAGGAGCTTGGATTTAAAAAAGATTTTGTTTATATGTGTTTAAAAAGAAATGATCTTTTTTTAGAGCTTTCAGATGAAAAAGTTTTTGTAATTCCAGAAAAAGCTGTAAAAACTATATCTAAAATTAAAGACAAGATTGATATAGAAGAGGTAAAAGAGATTGTGAATTCAGAAAAGCCAACTGAAAAAGCAAAAGAGAAAGAGGAGAGGTTGTCGGGTGACCCGACGACTGAAATTATAGAAATCGAGTTTACAGAAAATGAAAATAAAATAAAAATTATTGAGGATAGAATAGCAAAGCACTATAAAATAATAAAAAATTTAGAGGA
>NZ_JRJZ01000075.1:0-358 GCF_000800875.1 Cetobacterium sp. ZWU0022 | reverse complement strand
TCTTTTTACACTATCTAACTTTATAAGAAATTTTTCTTCTTTTTGGAATTCATAATTACTATCTATGTGATGAACAATTTGATTTTCTACTTTTATACTAGGAAAGTCACTTAAGAAAAGATTTCTTCCCTTAATTTTTGTTGTATTATAAAATGGAATCTCAGATCCATCTTTACATCTGATTAAAACTCCAACATCTCCTATCTGCCCTCCCCCCTCTGGATAAGCAACAGATTTATCAAATATAAGTCCATTTTCTGTTTTCTCAATTAAAACTGCTTCACAAAATGTTTGAAATTGATTTTTATAATATATTTTTTCTGTTTTCATAATCGCTCCTTTTAAATTGTTAATATAA
>NZ_JRJZ01000033.1:0-593 GCF_000800875.1 Cetobacterium sp. ZWU0022 | reverse complement strand
TAATATTAGTGAAGAGCTAACTTTACCTTCTCTAATTGAGGATGCTAATCTTAAAACATCGTCATAATTTTCTTTTATAATCTTTTCATTAATTTTGCCCTTTAAAATACCTTCAAGATTTTTGGATACCTTTGTTTCACTTAAAGAAAATAATTTTACATCGGATAAATCACGTATTCTAGGAGCAAATCTGAATCCTAAAAGATGAGTGAGTCCAAATACTTGATCAGTATATCCAGCTGTATCCGTGTAGTGTTCTAATATATTTAAGTCAGTTTCGTGATTTAAAAGCCCATCTAAAACATGAGTAGCATCTCTAGAATTTGTATTAATTACTTTCGTATAGAAAGATGAAAATTGGTCACTTGTAAATCTATAAATAGTAGCACCTTTTCCAGTCCCATAGTGAGGATTAGAATTAGCATGAAGCGATGTAACTCCTAATTGCATACGCATTCCATCAGAAGATGAAGTAGTTCCATCACCCCAATATTTTGATATATTTAGTTTAGTATGAAAATTAACAAGGTTAGCTTGAGCTCTATTTAAAGCATCTTCATGCATTCTCCACTGTGAAATATATGCCATTTGCT
>NZ_JRJZ01000007.1:0-340 GCF_000800875.1 Cetobacterium sp. ZWU0022 | reverse complement strand
TCTGGAGTTTTTGCACTTTTAACTATCTCTGCCCATCTAGCCTCTTTAGGAACCCAGAAAATATTCTCTGCTGTATACTCATCTCTTTCCTCTTCGAAACCTTCTCCCTCTTCAACTAATTCATTATATTTACTTTCAAATCTATCGCTTATATATTTTAAAAATACCAATCCTAGAACCACATATTTATATTCTGCTGGATCCATATTGTTTCTTAATTTATCACATGCTTTCCAAAGATTATCTTTGAAATTATCCTTTTCTACTACTGCCATAAAATTCCCTCCTAGTGATTAACTTTAATAAGTCTATTCATACATAGTATACCATATTTAAACTA
>NZ_JRJZ01000100.1:0-41175 GCF_000800875.1 Cetobacterium sp. ZWU0022 | reverse complement strand
TCGAACTTGCGGCCCCCTGCTCCCAAGGCAGGTGCGCTACCGGACTGCGCTATATTCCGACTATTTAATTTTCGCAACTCGCTTTCGCTCGCTACATAATTATAGTATCACAAATTATAATTTCTGTCAACAAACTTTTTTTATTTTTTTTATTTTTTTTTAACACTAAGAAAAAGAAGGATTAATTTTATTTAAAAAGAATAATATTTTATATACAATTGGAAAAATATTTTCTATAATATCTATAACTATTTTTAGTTTTAAGGAGGTTTATTATGAAAAATACAAAACTTATCTGTTCTGTTCTTTTAGCTGGTTCACTTTTTGGTGCTTGTACTTCTACTAACGGTGGTTATAACAACCTAAATAGTAAAACTACTGGAACTGCTGGTGGAGCTGCTATAGGTGCTCTTATCGGGCAAGCAATCGGACAAGATACTAAAGGAACTCTTATCGGAGCTGGTATTGGAGCTCTTGCTGGTCTAGGATGGGGAGCATACAAAGATCAACAAACAAAAGAGTTACAAGCTAGATTACAAAACACTTCAGTTAAGGTAACTGATGAAGGAAATTACATTAATCTTAATCTTCCTGGCGGAGTTACATTCCCAACTAACGGATCTGTTATTGGAACTGGATTCTACGCTCCTCTTAATGATATAGCTTCTGTTTTAAATCAATACCCTGAAACAAGAATAGTTATATCTGGACACACAGATAACACTGGTGCTTACTCTTACAATATGGATCTATCAGTTAAAAGAGCAAGAAGTGTTGCTGATTATGTAGTTAGAAGAGGAGTAAATCCTAATAGAATAACTATAAATGGATTTGGTCCAGATAGACCAATCGCAAGTAACGGAACTACTACAGGTAGAGCTCAAAATAGAAGGGTTGAAATCCAAATTTTCCCTGCTTACTAATATCTGCTAAAACAAAACATAATAAATAGAAAGAGGGTTCTTATCGAACCCTCTTTTCTTTTAAATTATTTACCAATTTTTTCAATTGCATTTTTTACAGCTTCTTGTACACCCTCAGATGTATATGTTGCTCCTGCAACAACATCTAAATCCGCATTCTGATTTCTTAAAACTTGATTTTTTAAAGTTTCTATAGCTGGATCTGCAATTGGTGGTGTATCTGTATGCGTTACATTCAAACCTATAATTTTAAATTCTTTTCCTTTTGGCTTAACTTGTAACTCTACAGACAGCTCTCCATTATAACCTGTTCCGCTTCCTTTTACTAACATTGGTCCCGGCTTATTAGCATCATATATTCCTAACAGCAATCCCAATCCTATAAAGGCCATTACGGATATTTTCCTTAAACCCTCTTTTGTCATTCCTAACCCCTTCTATTTCTTTGGTATTAATCTTGGAACTACTTTATCTCTTCCTTCTAATCCTACTTTTTGAATATATTCAATTAATACTTCATCAAGTCCTGGATAATGTCCAATCTCTTTTCCACCAGCTAAAGATGTATATCCATCTCCACCTGCTGCCATAAAGTCATTTGTTGCTACAACATATGTCTTGTTAGGATCTAATTTCTTATCTCCTACTTTTATTTCTAAAACTCTTCTATGTGCTGGATTTTTCACATTAAATTTAACAGTCATTCCAGAAACTTGAGCCATTGCCCCTAATGATTCTGGATATGATTTTAATCCGTTTTCAACAGCTTTTTGTAAATCAGATCCTTTTACTTCTTTTGTTATAACATAATTTCCAAATGGTAATACACTAATAATATCTCCAACTGTTACTTCTCCTGGATTTATAGAAGCTCTTATTCCTCCACCATTTGTTATTGCTACGTCAGCTCCTGTTTTCCAAACCATTGCATCCGTTATTAATTGAGCCAAGTTTGTTTCTCCAGTTCTTACAAAAGCTCTATCTCCTTGTAATAAAATTGGATTTTCTCCAACTTTTACACTTGTTATCATCTCTTGTTTCTTAGATATTTCATCTATTGTTGCTTTTACCTTCTCATCTTCAGGTACTGGATTATCTCCATTCATTATTATATCTTTAGTATATAAAGTATAGTCAATTGCTGCATTTCTATCTTTTAATTTATCGAAATCAACTTTTACAACACCAACATTTTTTGTATACTCACCTGTTTGTACTATTGTTACACCATTTACAACCTTCTTCTCTTTCAATTCTGTATGACTGTGACCATCAATAATTAAATCTATTTCTGGAACAGCTTCTGCCACTCCTATACTTTGTAAATGCTTAGCCGTACTTTCGTCGTCTCCTAAGTGTGAAATCACTACTATAAATTTCACTCCCTCTTTTTTCATTTGTGCCACTACTGTTTTAGCCGTTGCAATTGGATCAGCAATTGTAATATTTTTTACATTGTTTGGATTTGTTTTGAAATATGTTTCTGGAGTTGCTAATCCAAAGAATCCAACCTTCACTCCATCTATTCTTCTAATATCATAAGTTCCTGCAACTGGTTTTCCAGTATTTTTATCTATAACATTCGCCGCTAAAGTTTTATATTTTTGCATAGAAAGTAACTCTTCTAATCTCTCTTGTCCATAGTTGAAGTCATGATTTCCTAAAGTTGCATAATCTAAACCTACTGCATTTAATGTCTCAACCATCGACTCACCTTTAGTTAAAGTCGCAAATGTTGTTCCATGCATAGTGTCTCCTGCATCTATCAATAAAACTTTACCATTATTTCTATCCTGCTCTAATGCTTTAGCTATAGTCTTTACTCTCGCTAACCCCACACCATCATTTTTGCTTTCTACTGCTCTTCCGTGAACATCGTTTACATGAACTAGAGTTAGTTCGTATTCTCCATCTTTCGGTGGTAACACCTTACAAGCAGAAAGAGCTAAAACCAGTCCCATTAAACCAAAAACTTTTAAATTTTTATTCATTTTTTCCTCCCTGATAAACCCTAGTATTCAATTAAATTCGAACATATTTTATCATATTTAGACAAGATTGTAAAAGAAAAAACTGCATACAAATGCAGTTTTCACCTTTATTTTACAACCATTATTATATAAGTATATTCAAAAGTTTTTGACTAGTCTCTAAAGCATCTCCATTCAGCTTTAAAATTTCAATTGTTCTCTTTAAAGTTTCTATCTCTTTTGAACGCATAAACATCTCATCTCTCTCTCCAGTCAGATATTTTTTTATTGCAATCCCTTCATCTATTTGACATCGATAAAGTTCACTATACTTACTATCTTTGACTATTATGCTCTCTATTCTCTCCTCTAACTCTGTATCTGAAAGTTCTTTTTCTTTCAAAAGTTCACATATAGTTTTTTTTAAAAATAGGTACTCTTTTAAAAAAAACTCTCTCTTATAACGATAAATTCTTAAGTCTTGGATAAAATTAATCAATAGAAAAGGAAATACAACTACCATTATCGATACTTTTGGTTTTTCTATTAATTTTGAAGCAACCTCTAAAGCTAACTTTGTTTCTTTTTCCAAAAACTTATCTATCGTCTCTTTTCTCATTCTCTCTCCTATTTGAATATATAAGAGTATGCCTAACATTTTCTGAACTTGGCTCTACTTTCTTTACAAATATATAATACCAAGCTCCAGACTCTATATCCTCTTCAGCTAACTTTTGATGAGCTTCTTTAAAACCTAAAACATCATCTAAAAATGGTAAAACAGAAAAACATAAGAAATATATACATAAAAAGCTACTCAATAAAGCTATCCACTTTTTTATCATATTCTCCTCCTATTTTACCTTTATAAGCTCATAAGTGATTTTGTTATATCTGGGAATATTACGTGGAACATCAGATACGCTGCTCCAAAAGTTACTCCTAGATTAATTATCTTTCCTACTATATAAAGAGTTATTGGTTTTCCACCTTTAAACAACTTACTCAGCTCACTAAAATTAGTTGATAACCCAATACTTGTGAATGCTAAACAGAATAGCCACCCTTGTAACGGAGATATTAAACCATTAACCATACCTTTATCGATAACTATTTTAGAACCATCCACTCCTAACATAGCGTAGATTCCAGAGAATACTAACGAAGCTCCTATAAATCCTAAAATAAATTTAGGGAATCTATTCCATATTTCAAGTAAAGACCCCTTTAAAGAGAAATCTTTCTCTGCTGCCATAGATGTATCAACTTTTAAAGACCAGTAAGCTGCAACACCTAATGCCATAACACCAATTATTATATTTTGAATCATCTTTATTGTTGCTGCAACGTCTCTTGCTACAGGTCCTAAATACTCTCCTGCTGCAACTACCGCTCCTGTTGAGTCAACAGTTCCTCCAATCCAAGCACCACCTAAAACAGGATCCATATTCAACATTTTTATAAACATAGGCATAGCTATCATCATAAATGCAGTAAACATAATCGAGATACTTACAGATAGTGTAAGCTCCTCTTTCTTAGCTTTACAAGCCGCTGCCGCTGCTATTGCTGCTGACACTCCACTTACAGACATATCTGCAGACATAACCATGTTCAAACTCTTCGATTCCATTTTTAAAACCTTATCTCCAAAAAGGAATGTTAAAACTAAAACAACCGGAGTTACAAACCAAGTTACGAAGATTCCTGGAATTCCTATCAACAAAACTTTATTCACTAAAACAGTCGATCCCAATAGAATTAATCCTGTTTTTATAAAATACTCTGTTTGTGCCGCAGCAAGTAACTTTTTAGGAGTTCCTACAGTGTTACTAACTATCAACCCTAAAACTAATCCCCAGAATACATATCCTAGTCCCCAAGCTTTTAGTGCTTCTTGTTCTCCTAAAAGATAAGCACTCGTTGCTAATAGAAATACAAACGGGAATCCTTGTAAGAAACCTTCTCTATCTCTCCCCATTTTCTTCATTCCAAAACTAAAGTAAACTCCAATTGCAGCCAATAAAATAAGAAGATTGGGTATCAAGTTATACGGCTTTTGAATCGCTTTTGCTTTTAACTTACTCTCCTTATCTCTACTCACCAACCACTCATCCACAGATGTTGTAGCTGCTTTATTTAACTCTTCATCTGTAAAGTTTTTCCCTTCAGCTAAAGCTGTAGCAGCTAAAGCATTTTCTCTCATTATAGATGTAGTATTTTTAATCTCTTCATAATCTTTAATAAATGGAGCTCCCTTCTCCAAAGCTGCACTTTCACTCAGGTATACAGACTCTAAAGGATTCGTTGTCCACTTTTTAGGTTTTCCTAAAACATCTCTCACCTTTTGTGAAAGTGATGTTTTTATTACGAGAGCATTTTTGTCAAACTGCGCTTCGTGCCATTGAACTGTTTTAAACGAAGCCCTTTCTCCTTCACTCTTCATTATATCATTATATACTTCTGCCTTTCCTAACACAGCGTTAGAGTTAGCTCCCATATACATAAACATACAAAATACCAATAAGATTGTTGCTAGTAATATTGCCCAGTAATCCTCAAACTTAAATAAATCTAATATTGTTTCCTTTAAACTTTTTTCGTTCTCTTTAATAGCTTCCATTTTCTACCCCCTAGGTTTTTTTAACAAGCTTTTTGAACCATAATTCAAAGTCGTAAACATGACTAATGGGAACCCTTTAAGGGTTCCCATTAACTTTTAGAATATTTTTTCGAATAAAAACTACTTTTTAGTGTCCTCCACCATAATTAAATGGTTTCTCTAATGTATATGCTTCTCCAGGACTTGGATGTTGAGACATAGGTTTTACATTTATATTTGCTCTGTACTCTGTCTCTGCCCAAAGAATTCTTTGTGCTACTTGTGCTTCAGGATTTAACTCAACACCATCAAGCATTAACTCTTTAAACTTTTGATATCCAGCTCTGTCTATTAAATGACCTCCATGGATATACATAGGTTTATGATGTAATACATTAGCTGAGAACTTTTGCCAGTTTCCAATAACTTGTAAAATTACATCCTCAGTTACCCAGTTCAAGAACATCTTACCCATTCTTGGATACTGCTTTCCTGTTCTTCCACCGATGATAACTCTAAATAGTTTTTCCTCTGGTCTTACCCAAGCTGAAGATGGACAAGCTTCAACACACTCTCCACATCCAACGCAGCAGCAAGAATCTTTAACAATTCTATGATTTTCTAACTTTAAAACTCTAGTAGCAGCATGATCACAAACCTTCACACATCTTCCACATCCAATACATCTATCTTTAACATATATCGGCTTTGTTACTCCAATTATACCAAAATCATTAAAGTGACCTTTAGCACAGTCATTTGGACATCCAGCTATTGCCAATTTTATATGGTAATGACTTGGGAAAATTTGCTTTTCAAGTTTTCTTGCTAACTCCCAAGTGTTGATATTTGCTTTTACACAGTGAGAGTTTCCAATACAAGCCATTATATTTCTAGCTCCGATAGTTGGATAACCAGCTTTGGTAACATCCATATCAACTCCACACATCTCAACATCTACTTCTTTTATATACTCTTCTAAATAAGTATTTACAGCCTCAACATTTTCAAACTTTATTCCAGGAGCGTTAAGAGTTTGTCTCATACCCATGTGGAATGTTCCATCTCCCCATCTCTCTGCAATCTCTTGTATTACTTTTAAATACTTAGCTTCTATTAATCCTCCAGGAACACGAAGTTGTATCATGAACTCCCCTGGTACTTTTGATTGACGGAAGCAGTTTAGTTTCATTTTAGTTATATTAATATCGTGATTCACTCTTTATACCCCCTTAGTCGATTAGATATTTAGCTTCTGAATAATTAAACACAGGTCCTTCTAGACAAACATAAACTTCATCTATTCTACAATGACCACATTTACCGATTGCACATGACATCTTTCTTTCAAAAGATACCCAAATTTTATCAGTAGGAACTCCTAATTTTTCAAACTCGATAGCTGTATATTTCATCATATTAGGTGGTCCAACAATCACAACTTCTAAATCATGAAACTCATTTGATAACATCTTTAAATGAGGTACATATTCTGTAACAAGTCCTACGCACTCCCCATCTAATCCACACCCTTTATCCACTGTAAGCACCATAGGATGTTTCTTTCTCCACTCTAAAATTTCATCTCTAAATAGTATTGAATTGTCATCTTTAAATCCAAATAGTAGCTCCATCGATTGAACTTCAGCTGGATTTTTATGTATATGATTGATTAACGATCTAACTGGAGCTAGTCCTGATCCTCCTGTTACGATAACCACTTTTTTATTTTTTATATCAATTGCATCAAACCCTTTTCCATAAGGTCCTCTCATTGGAAGTAAGTCTCCTGCATGAAGATTAAATATCTCATCTGTTACCACTCCAACTTTTCTGATTAGGAACTCTGCCCAACCCTCCTCAGCTGAGAAGTCAGTAACTGATATTGGACACTCTCCAACTTTAGGAAGAGATAGTTGCATAAATTGTCCAAACTTTATATTTCCAGCTTCTGGATATTCAACTCTAAATAGAAATTCAATATCAGTAACTTGTTTTACATCTAATAATCTGTATGGCGTTGGCATTATTAAATTTTGCATTATTTAGCACCTCCATTTAGTTTATCAACTTCTGCTGCTAATTTATTTACAGTAGTTGCAAACGATATAAACACTGGACACTTATCATCACATCTTCCACATCCAACACACATATGGTGCTCTTTGAACCTCTTTTTGTGGTCGTGAATCTTATGCATAACTTTAAATCTCATTCTTTCTCCACCAGCTTTTCTAAACGAGTGGTTTCCAGCCATATCAGTATATCCATCTACATGGCAAGAAGCATTTATTCTTCTTCTTTCCCCTGCATTTGAGTCAGATGTGTAGTTCATATCATATGTTGTAAAGCAAGTACAAGTCGAGCAAGATACAGTACAACTTCCACACATTAAACATCTCTTATCAAACTCTTTCCACATCTCTAAACTCTTAACTGCTATTTGAGTTTCTTTATCATTTATCTCTGGTATTCTAACTGTTCTTACATTCTCAGTAACAGGAGTCACTTTAAATTCTAACTCTTCATTTCCTGCAAAGTAAGTGTTAAATTCAGAGTCTTTAGTTTCTACTAAAACCTCTCCATCTAAGAATTTAACTCCAAAAGCATACTCATCTGCTGATCCAGTTCCCATTGAAGCGCAGAAGCAAGTATCCCATCCATTTTTAGGGCATTCAATTAAAACAAACTTTGTCTTTTCTCTCATTCTTTTATAGTATGAATCCTCAAACCCACCATTTTTTAAGAATATATCATCATATCTTTTAATTGAATGTATATCGCAAGCTCTTGCAAATACAAGCATTGGTCTCTCATCAACAACTTTTGATTCTCTGTAATCTGCATCAGTAAAATATAAAACTGTCTCTGTTATTGGGCTTAGAGCTTCTTTAGCTGCATAATCAGATTTCTCTTCATGCACAATCTCATTTGCCGAATAAACTCTATCATATCTTACAATATCCGTATCCGAATATCTTCCTTGCTTAGGAAATCTCTTTGGAGCGTATACTTTATACTCTTTGCTAAGATTTTTTAACAAGCTATCAAAATTTTCTGCTGTTATTTTGTATCCCATTCTTACTTTGCCTCCCCATTATTTGAATTTTTAGTCAACCATTCATGTGTTTATATTACAACCTTTATGTAAATTTGTAAATCAATATTTACTACTTTTTTATATTTGGTTAAAATTGAATTTTCAGTCGAAACTTAATTGGTCATAGTTTAATTTCTTTATTTTTTTGATAAAGTTTCACTTTCCAAATATCCTTTCTGCATCTAATTTCATACAACACTAGTATACTTATACACTAGTGTTAAAACGATCACTTTTTTGTCACTTTAAAATCAAAAGATTGTTTTTTTCTGCATTTCAGTATAAAATATTAGAAAATAATATTATTTAAAAGGTGGACGTATGAAAAAATTTACTGTCGAAGCTGAATTTCACAATATGAAAATCTCTCAATACCTAAAAGAAAAAGGATATTCTGGAAGAGGTATTAGAAATGTAGAGGTTTATTTAAATGGAAAAAGAGTTAAAACGACTAAACAAGTTAAGAAAAATGCTAGACTTCTAGTTAAAGAAAAAGAGAAAGAGGTTGGAATCAAGCCTATTCAAATGGATTTAAAAATAATATACGAGGATAAAAATCTGATTATAATAGATAAAGATCCATATTTAGTTGTACATCCTACAACTAAAAAAACAGATATCACTTTAGCTAATGGAGTTATATACCATCTTCAAGAGGAAACAGGAAGAATTCAACCACCTAGATTTTTCAATCGTTTAGATATGAACACATCTGGTCTTATTGTTGTTGCTAAGAATGCTTATACTCAAGCTTTTTTACAAAGTGATAAAGAGAAAGTTTCTAAGTTCTATCAAGCTATTGTTAAAGGTGTTGTAAAAGAGGATGAGATGATGATAGAGATTCCTATCGGTAAAGAGGGCGACGAACTTAGAAGAAAAGAGATGTCTCCTGAAATTGGAGGACAAACTGCTAAAACAAGTATGAAAGTTTTAGAGCGTTTCCCAGAAGAGAATTTAACTCTTATCGAATTAGAACTTTTCACTGGCAGAACTCACCAAATACGTGCTCATATGTCCTTAGTTGGATATCCTATTCTAGGAGATGACCTTTATGGTGGTGGAGATTCTAGAGCAAAAAGACAACTGCTACATGCATTCAAACTTATATTTACAGATGTAGAAACTAACGAAAAAATTAAAGTTGAGGCACCTCTTCCAGATGATTTCAAAGAGATTTTACATAAAGTAAAAGATTAATTTTTATTATTATATATATAATAGTAGAAAAAAGAAAAGAGAGTGGCTTTAAACCACTCTCTTTTAAGTATTGCTATTAAATAATCTTTCAAATTTCAACTCATTTTCTAAGAAAACCTTTACAATTTCTGGATCAAAACTTTTTCCACTTTCCTCTTTTATTATACTAATGGATTTACGATGATCAAACCCTTCTTTATATACTCTTTTTTGTCTCAAGGCATCATACACATCTACAATCGAAACTATCCTAGCTTCTAAAGGAATCTCCTCACCTTTTAAGCCTTTCGGATAACCTTCTCCATTCCATTTTTCATGATGATATCTTGCTATATTTTCAGCCATCATACTGACACCAGATTTTTTTATTATTTCATATCCTATTTCTGGATGAGTTTTTATTACTTCAAACTCCTCTTCCGTAAGCTTTCCCGGCTTTTTTAAAACACTCCTATCAATCCCTATTTTTCCTACATCATGTAACGAGGCAACGCTTCCTATCTCATCACAAAACTTTTTACTACACCCCATTTTATTAGCTAGTAGTTCAGAATACATATTCAATCTTTTTATATGATTTCCTGTTTCAAAATCATTGAACTGATTCACAGCTTCTAACGACGATACTAACGACATCATTAAATCTTGATACTTCTTTTTTTCAGTTAAATCTTTTTTAGCCCTGTACATAAGTATCAAACTTATCAAAAACAGCCCTAATGAAACACCAACAAGTCTTTTATAGTCAGTAACTTCATAACTATTTTTTAACCAATATATATTTTTAGTCATATTTTCATTCAAAAAACTTGCCGAAATCTCTTTTAACGCTTCGAAAAGTTCCTCTTCATCTTTACGAATAATCATCGACAAATCATATTTTTTATCCAAAATACCCGCAATTTTCAACTCTTGATCATATCCGCTATTGTAAAGTTTATTTATTAATGTTTTATAATCTGCAATACTATAATCAGCTTCTTTTTTTCTAATTTTTTCAATCGCTTCGTCCATATCATTTACATAAATAAAATTTTCCTCTTTTAAACTTCTTCTAAGGTAATCCATATAATAGCTATTATCAACTACAGCAAACCTTTCTTTCCTAGCTTCTATTAAATTAGTTATAAAACCATCTTCTTTTCTATTGAATATAACTGGAGTTAAAGTATAGTAAGGGTTTGTATAATGGTCTCCTCTTTCAATACTTGTTTCAACTGTTGCTGCTGCTGTTATATGATTCTCTTTCCAATCCTTACTATTTGTGTAAGTAACTTTATTCATTTTCAATCCTAAAATATCAGCAACGTCTGATAAATATTCAACCGTTAATCCTTTTTCTTTACCATCTTCATTATAGTATAGAGGATAATTACTTTTCTCTGCTGGAAACAGAACATCTACTTCTTTACCCTTCAAAGATTGATATCTACCTTTAAATTTATCTTTATAATACTCTCTTCTAGATTCACTAATCATATTTTTCAAATCATCCGACGAGATATTTTCAAAATATTTTTTTAAATCCTCATATAGCTTTTTCTCACTTTTAGGAACAGCTAATGTTGTAACCATCGTAGGTATTCTATTCATATCTATTTTATTTAAGGTATCGATAAATCCATATTGATTATCTGCTACAAATCCTTCTATCTCTCCATTTTTGAGCATTTGTACACCTTTTTCTCTCGTTTCAATATCAATAATTTCACTATTTAAAAACTCATATTTTTCAGAAAACTCTTTGTCTATGTACGTTCCTTTTATAACTCCCACTCTTTTTTTATAGAAATTTGTTACATCTATATACTGAGCATTTAAAAAGTACATATTAGCTTTTAAATAGAAAAACGTTGGAATAAAATAATACTTTTTTCTTCTCTCTTCTGTTTCAATTAAATCCATAATCAAAATATCTTTGCCTTTTTCCATATCTAATATTAGGTTCGTATCTAACTCTTTCACTCTCAAATTTATATCTCTTCTATTATATATATCTTGAAATATCTTGGGGTATAAGCCTTTATACTCACTTTGCTCTTTATAAAAGAAGAAACTATTTTCATTTTCCAACAATATCGTATGATCTTTCCCCATTAGACTACAGCATAATACGAAAGAAAACAGTAATACTTTCAACATGTTTCTCTTCTCCTTTGGTTTTATTTTTTTTATTATACTATAATTTTAATGAAAAAGTAATCATAAAAAGATTAATTTTAGTTCCCATGAATAAATTGACAAATTTTAAAAGATAATATATCATTAAGACAGAACGAAAGAAAGCATTACAAAAAGAAAAAGAAAAATACTTAATTATGAACTTAAATTAAAAAAATATAAAATATTAGGAGGTTTCCAAATGGCAGTTAAAGTAGCGATTAATGGATTCGGTAGAATTGGAAGATTAGCATTAAGATTAATGATGAACAACCCTGAGTTTGAGGTAGTAGCAATAAACGATTTAACAGATGCAAAAACTCTTGCACACTTATTCAAGTATGATTCAGCACAAGGTAGATTCAACGGAACTATCGAGGTTATCGAACGAGGATTCTCAGTAAACGGACAAGAAATTAAAGTTTTAGCTGATAGAGATCCTAAAAACTTACCATGGGCAGAATTAAACGTAGACGTTGTTCTTGAGTGTACTGGATTCTTCACATCTCAAGAGAAAGCTGGACTTCACTTAGAAGCTGGAGCTAAAAAAGTAGTTATCTCTGCACCTGCAACTGGAGATATCAAAACTGTAGTTTACAACACTAACCACAACATTTTAGACGGTACAGAAACTGTAATTTCAGGAGCTTCTTGTACAACTAACTGTTTAGCACCAATGGCTAAAGTATTAAACGACAACTACGGAATCGTAGAAGGTTTAATGACTACAATCCATGCTTACACTAACGACCAAAACACATTAGATGGACCACACGGTAAAGGAGATTTAAGAAGAGGAAGAGCTGCTGCTGCAAACATCGTTCCTAACACAACTGGAGCTGCAAAAGCAATCGGATTAGTAATCCCTGAATTAGCTGGAAAATTAGATGGAGCTGCTCAAAGAGTACCAGTAATCACTGGATCATTAACTGAGTTAGTAACTGTATTAGAGAAGCCAGTAACTGTAGCTGAAATCAACGCTGCAATGAAAGCTGCTGCTAACGAATCATTCGGATACACTGAAGAGGAATTAGTATCTTCTGACGTTATCGGAATCGAGTTTGGATCTTTATTCGATGCAACTCAAACTAAAGTAATGACAGTTGGAGATAAGCAATTAGTTAAGACAGTTTCTTGGTACGATAACGAAATGTCTTACACTGCTCAATTAATCAGAACTTTAAAATTATTCGTAGAAATCTCTAAGTAATTAGAACATCTAGGAAAAACAGAATAAACAGAATAGCGGAACTATCTAGTTCCGCTTTTTTTTAAGAAAATATAATTAGATTTTAAAAATTTTGGGAGGTTCACATAAAATGGCAAAGAAAATTGTAACTGATTTAAGCGTAGCTGGAAAGAAAGTTTTAATGAGAGTTGATTTCAACGTTCCTATGAAGGATGGAAAAATCACTGACGAAAACAGAATCGTAGCTGCTTTACCAACTATAAAGTATGTTTTAGAAAACGGTGGAAAAGTAATAGCTTTCTCTCACTTAGGAAAAGTAAAAGAAGCTGCTGATTTAGAAAAGAGAAACATCGAGCCTGTTGCTAAGAGATTAGCTGAGCTTTTAGGACAACCAGTAACTTTCATCAACGCTACTAGAGGAGAAGAGTTAGAAACTGCTGTTGCTAACTTAAAAGATGGAGAAATCCTAATGTTCCAAAACACTAGATTCGAAGATTTAGAAGGTAAAAAAGAGTCTAAAAATGATCCTGAATTAGGAAAATACTGGGCTTCTTTAGGAGATTTATTCGTTAACGATGCTTTCGGAACTGCTCATAGAGCACATGCATCTAACGTTGGAATCGCTGCTAACATCGGAGAAGGAAACACTGCTGCTGGATTCTTAATGGAAAAAGAGATCAAGTTCATCGGTGGAGCTGTTGATGCACCAGAAAGACCATTAGTTGCTATCTTAGGAGGAGCTAAAGTTTCTGACAAAATCGGAGTTATCGAAAACTTATTAGTTAAAGCTGATAAAATACTTATCGGTGGAGCTATGATGTTCACATTCTTCAAAGCTTTAGGAAAAGATACAGGAAAATCTCTTGTTGAAGAGGATAAAGTAGAATTAGCAAAATCATTATTAGAAAAAGCAGAAGGAAAAATCATTTTACCTATCGATACAGTAATCTGTAAAGAGTTCTCTAACGAAGCTCCTCATTCAGTTGTATCTGTAGATGCTATTCCTGCTGATGAGATGGGATTAGATGTAGGACCTGCTACTGTTGCTTTATTCACTGAGCAATTAGTTGGAGCTAAGACAGTTGTATGGAATGGACCAATGGGTGTATTCGAAATGTCTAACTACGCTAAAGGAACTATCGGAGTTTGTGAAGCTATCGCTAACTTAGAAAACTCTACAACTATTATTGGTGGAGGAGACTCTGCTGCTGCTGCTATCTCTCTAGGATTCGCTGACAAGTTCTCTCACATCTCTACTGGTGGAGGAGCTTCTCTTGAGTATTTAGAAGGTAAAAAGTTACCAGGTGTAGAATCTATATCTAATAACTAATATAAATTATAAAGGACACTTTTCAAGGTGTCCTTTTTTTATGCTTTTAAATTTTAATAGCTCTTTTTTTAGAAATAAAAAAAGAACTCCGGGGGGGTGGAGTTCTTCTGGAATTTACTTTCTCAAATATATATTAGGGGGAATATATTAGAGAAAAGGATTTGTATTACTAGAATACCATTTTTAATGTTAAGTGTATATATACTTTTTTTTTATTTTTTAACATCAAAAAAGCATATTATAAAATCCCAGATTTTTTAAATCTTTTATCTAAAGGAAACTCTATCAAACACCTTTGAATCTCTCTTCCACTAAGAGCATTTACTTTTCTAAGATTCTTTATAGAATAGCTTTCCGTATCAGATATTATTAAATTGTACTCTGAAATCTCCTCTTCAGTATTAAATCTAAACTCTAGAAAAGATTGATACGAAAACTCAATATTTGGAAAAAGCTCTTTTACACTTCTAATGACTCTCTCGTTATATTCCTCATCTAAATTTCTAGATACACTGAGGATTTTAAATCCCTTTACATACTCCTCTTCCATAAAGAATCTAGAGATAGCACCTGCTAATCTCAATACATCAGAGTACATCATCTCTAAATTGAGTTCATTCAGTATATTTTCTACAACCTCTCCTAACCTTCGACATTTTAAAGAGTAGGGATTTTTTCTAACCCAAAGAACTCCATACTTTTTATCTAGGTATCCTATTGCAAAATAACTTAAAATATAATTTTCCAATCTTTCTGTCTCACCACTATTCAATTTAAATACCTCTTGAATTTTAGATGAAAACCTATTGAAATGTTTTTTTATAGGATAATCTGAAGATATATAATATTTACCTTTCAATACTATACTTCCAATCACCTTTTTTAAGTTTTCAGATATATCTTTTAGATTTTTTAATTCACCAAGTCTTTTATCTATATCTTCACTCTTTTCTTTCACATCTATATTTTGGCTTTCATAATATAAAATATTTTTATGTTTTTCAATAAGAGCCATTGAATATATAGCATAGAATGTAAAGATTGATTTTCTCATTTTAAAAGCTTCTATAATCTCTTTATATATTTTTACAAATTTTTTCTCATCTAAAATATTAATCTCTTCTAGTAGTTCTCTTCTCTTTTTAGAAAGAAAATCCCTCTCTGCAAATAATTTCATTAATTTCTCACACAATATTTCAGTTATTTTTGTATTATTAGGTTCTTTTAAAAAAATTCCTTTTGAGTTTCTCGATTCTATAAAAATACTATTTTTTTCTAGAAGTTCTCTCACTCTTTTAAAATCTTTAATCGCTGTTGTTCTTGAAACCCCCATTTGCTGTCTCTCTTTTTCTAAATTAATATAACCCTTCAATAAAAATCTTATACAATAGATATCTATTCTTTCATCCGAAGTCAAAACATCTAGTTTTGAGAAAAAATCAGCAAATCCATCATTTTTATTTTCTAAACTGTAAATATTATTAACTTTTTTCACTACATTCATATTGTTTGCTTTTAAGTATTCATTTAACGTCTGCATATTTCTTTCTATAGCGTTTGTATCCAAATTTATGTATTTCCCAATCTCATCTACATGCATATCTCCGTGCAATAAAATTTTTAACAATGTTATTGCTGCTGTTGACATAAAATCCCCCCTTTATTCTTATATATAACTTTTCATTACCTCTAATTTCCCCTCTATTAAAACCTCTTTATTGGCTGGAATGAAGTACGTATCTCCCTTTCTAACTTCATACTTTTCATTTTCTGAAGTCAATACTCCCTTTCCATCTAATATTGAATATATTTTAAAGTTCTTGTACTGTGCATCTGTAAAGTTTCCATCTATTAATAATCTATCTATTGAGAAGTACTCTCCTCTTATCATCTCTTCTATAGTTGCATCTCCACTCTTTATCTTTTCTCTAGATGCTTCTGAGCTTATTTCAATCTCTTCTCCAAACTTTATAACATCCATAGCTTTATCTAAATGTAACTCTCTTTTAACTCCATTTACTTCTCTATCAAAATCATATATTCTATATGTTGTATCTGAGTTCTGCTGAATTTCACATATCAATATCGACCCCTCTAAAGTTCCATGAACAACTCCAGGCTTTACATCTATAAAGTCACCTTTTTTTACACTAACTTCATTGAATAGTTCAGTGAAATCTTTTTTATCAACTTTTTCTTTATATATCTCTGGTGTTATCTCTTTTTTTAACCCTAGAATCAGCTTAGCATCCTCACTCGCTTCCATAACATACCAAACTTCACTTTTACCAAACTCTTTCTCCACTCTTAAAGCGTACTCATCACTCGGATGAACTTGAACTGATAACTTATCATTTATATCTAAATACTTTATTAAAAGAGGAAACTTCTCTTCATATTTCTCTACTATCTCTTCACCTACAAGGTCTTTTCCAAACTTTTGGAATAAGTTTTCTAAAGTTTCTCCCTCTAACTCACCGTTTTCAACGTAAGACATCCCTGATGGATGACAACTAACTTCCCAAGACTCACCATACAACTCTTCATTAGGTAAATCAAATCCTAAAGTAGTTTCAAATCCTCTTCCTCCCCATACTTTTTCTACTAAGTTTTTCTTAAATTTCAATAAGTACATTTTTCCTCCCATAATTTATATAAATATTATTTTGTCTATATGTAAATACCACAATCCCTTTTATTGTAACTCTATTTCTTATAAAAGTAAATAAAAAAAGAGGAGAAACTTCTCCTCTTTTATACTTTTGTTTCTATTATAGAGTGTTAATGTTTACTGATTGAACATTAAGAGTTCTTCCATCCTCAGACATAGGGATTTTTATCTCTCCATTTCTGATTCTTTCAATAACCTCGGCTCTTCCAGGAACATTCTCATCAAATCCTACAATCGACCAGTTATTATCAACTTTTGGAGTTAATTCACCTTTTAAATTCTCTTGTACGTATCTAACAATTAGATCTCTAATTCTTCCACCATCTTGTAACTCTTCGTAAGAATCATAGTACTTATCTTCAGTTGTTACAAGTCCTAAGTTTAAAAGAGTTCCGAATCTGTAGTTGTTTACAGCTACCTTGTATACTTTAGCAGGATCGATTGCCTCTCCCTTTATTGTAGCATCTACTATTCTCTCTCCAGCTGGTTTTGAAATATCCACTTTATAGTTTACTCCATCAAACATATCGTAGTTATATCCTCTAACTTTTGGATTGAACGATATAGTTACATCTCCTGGCTCTGTTGTATTGTAGTAATCCATTGACCACTCCATATACTTTAATAAGTTAGCTCCAGTCATGTTTACACCCATAAGCGTATTTGTATATTTATAGATGAATGCAACATCTTTCTTTTTGAAATCTCCTGCATTTAAGTTTGAATCAAAGTTAAATACCGCTGCTGCTGATACATCTGATTTTGCATAGTGGTTTTGAACCTCATTGATTAACTCAATAATAGCGTTATCCTCTATTTGAGATGTTGGCATAGTTGTAACTTTATCTTCACCAGTTATGTAGTCAGTTCTTTCAATAAATTTAGCATTTACTTTTCCTACTACTTTATTTGCATCTGCTCTTGACTCATCATGAACATTTTTAAATTGATCTAACATAGCTGCATCTGCATCAACATCTTTAGTTTCAATGTTTTTAGCAACTATATTTTGAACTTGCCACTTTCCATCTTTTTTAGCAACTTTAATCTCTCCGTTTGAAACTCCCCATCCGTAAGCTCCAGGCTCAAGAACTGTCGTTCCATTTACATCTGTTACATATCTAGCATGCTCATGTCCTGCAAAGATTAAATCAAATTGAGGATAAGCTTCTGCTAAATCAAATACTCCAGTTTTTCCATACTCATCTTTTCTTCCTAAATGGAATGCTCCTACAAGTACATCATACTTTCCTTCTAACTCATCTAATGTTTCCTTTACAGCTGTCATAGGATCTTCAAAAGTAAGCCCTTTGAAGTGCTCTGGTGCTGATGCTTCCCACATAGGAACGTGAGGTGGTATTCCTCCCATTAAAGCAACTCTTACTCCTTCAATCTCATAGATTTGGTAAGGTAATACAAACTTTGAACCATCATCTTCATTCTCTATATTTACAGAGATTACAGATCCTTTGAAGTTTTTAACATTTCTTAGTAAGAAATCCTTCTCGAAGTTAAACTCATGGTTTCCTAAAATCCAAGCATCGTAGTTCATAGTGTTCATAGCTTCTACCATAGGATGTGTTTCTAAGTTATTGAATAACTCAGCACTGTTGTCTTGAACAGTATCTCCAATATCCATTAGTATTAAGTTTGGATTTTGCTCTCTTAAAGCTTTTACTATTGTATAAGTTTTAGCAAATCCTGCACTTTTGTCCTCAGAGTCTATTCCATACTCATATGGATAGATTCTTCCGTGAACGTCTGAAGTTGCTGCAAATGATAGAGTTACCTCTTCTGCTCCAACCTCTCCTTTTGTAATAACTTTCTTTTCTAGGTTAAGTTTGTTTTCTGAATACTCCTTAACCTCTGTGTTTGTAGCTGTTTTAGGTGCTTCTTCTTTTTTACCGCAACCAACTAAAGCTAACGATAAAAGTGCCCCTAAAACAAAGAACTTAGTACTTTTCACTAATATTCCTCCCCTTTTCTTTTTATTAATAATATTGATACAACTGCGGTTACAGGTACAGTTGCTATTATTCCTATACTTCCTGCTAATGCATTGACAATCTCTATAGCTATAGCTGGTATATTGATAAACTGCTGATAGACCATTCCATATCCCCATATCATCATCATAAGTGGTAACGAACCACCTGCAAAAGCTAAAATTAAAGTGTTAATCATAGTTCCAACAATATCTTTTCCAATCTCCATAGCTGATTGGAACAACTCTTTCCTTGTTAAGCTACTTTTATGTTGATAAATCTCATTCACTGAAGATGAAATAGACATTGCCACATCCATAACCGCTCCTAAAGAGGCAATCAATATTGAAACAAATAGTAATCCCTCTATCTGCAATCTAAAATCTCTAGTTATATATAATAGTTGCTGTCCTTCTGATAAATTTAGCCCACTCAGTTTCATAATTTTTCCAAAACCAAAAGATATAAGACCGGCTATTGTTATTCCACATATTGTTCCTATTATAGCAGAATATGTTTTTCTATCATAGCCCCCTATCAGTAAAAAACTTACAACAATTATAATTGAAGAAAGCAGTATCGATGTAGAAATCGGGTCTACTCCTTTAAATAGCAGTGGTAACAGTACATAGATTATAACTGAGCCTGTAAATGCCAACGCTAAAAGAGATTTTACTCCCTTCATCTTTCCTAACAATACAACAGCTCCTATAAAAATAGCTCCTAAAAGATATATTGATCTATCTCTTCTTAAATTATAGAGCCAGACTGTAGGCTTAGCGCCCTCTTCTTTCACTGTAAATATCGCCTTCAAACCTTGATCTGCATAAACATTATGCAAAGCACTCAAAGAGTTATAAACTACAAACTCCTCATTTTTATACTTTCCTTCAAGAATTCTAACTTCTAAAGTTTGACTTCCTCTAAACTTTCCTGCCACAACAGGATCTTTCATTAAATCCTCTTTTAAAACTTTTATAACCTCTCCTTGGACAAACTCTTGTGGGAATCTAGCCTTCCCTTTTAAACCTTGACTTAATTTTGGTGAGTATGTTGCCATCATAAAAATAGAGATTATAACTAATACTGGTAATAATATCTTCTTCATTCCAACCTCTTGTTCTATTAAAAGTTATTTTGCTTAAAAATTATAACATTTTTTTTAAAAAAAATCTCTTTTTTGTTTGACTATTCAGTATTTTTTTTGTATTATTATATTGTGATGAAAAACTTTTTTAGTGAGGTGTAAAAATATAATGCCAGAAAAAAACATAAAAGAATTGCTAAAAGGTAAAACAATTGACGAACTACTAGATTTGATAATTTTAGGATTAGAAGCTACTGATATAAATGATAGTGTTATTCACACTTTCAAAGATGGAAATAAAAAAGTGGAAATAGCTTAACTCTCTGGATATATTCAGAGAGTTTTTTTTTATTTTTCTAAATTTACTCTTGATTATTCAGATTTTATGAGCTATATAAAAGTAGTGATATTAACTTCAAGAATACGGAGGAGAAATACTATGGATTATAAAATTATTAGAAAAGAAAATGTAAAAGAATCTTCATGGGCTGGTGGAATTTCTAAAGAGTTATATATATTCCCTGATGGTTCGACTTTAAACAACCCTTTTAACTTTAGAGTTTCAACTGCTACAATAAATCCAGGCGTGTATAAATTCACCACTTTCAACTCGTATAAAAGGCTTTTAATTCTTTTAAAAGGTTCTATAAAGTTAGAGATTGATAATAATGAATACTCTTTAAATCCTATGTCTCATATTTTTTTCTCAGGCGACAGTATAACTAAAAGTACAACCGAAGAAAACAGTGAAGATTTTAACCTTATCTTTAAAGATGATGTTGAATTATTAACTTTCCATATTACTGATAGCAATCTTTCAGGAGAGATTTTGTCCAATAAAGCTATCAATATTTTTTATAATTTAGAAAACAATAAACACGTAAATATAAACAACAATGAATATCTTTTAGAAGTTGGGGACACGATTATCATCTGTGGAAATAACTTTAATATAGAAGGAAAAGGTTCAGGAATTTTAATATCTTTATATATAAAGTAAAAACGCAGCCAATTTAAGGCTGCGTTTTATTTAAGCATACATTCTCATTAGAATTGCTGTTGCTAAAACCAACATAGTCATAGTTACTTTTTCTTGCATCTACTGTACCAGACCTTCCTATTTATAATTATATTTAATATATAATTATATCACCCTCCTTAAAGTTTTTCAAATTTTTGGAGATTTTTTTACAGTTTTTTTACTAGAATTTCCCGATTATATTTATGAACCATCCTTGTGTCTCATAATCTAAATCTTTTCCACCGTTTTTATAACGTAAGTCTTTTAAATTATCATCAAACTTACTGAAGTTATACCCCACTCCAACTTGCATATTTTCATTTATATCTCTATAAACTCCAACCTGAGCACCATGCTTAACTTCATCTGTTTTTCTACTTTCTAATATATGATATTCTGCAAAAACATCCCATCTGTATATTATTTCATATGTCATTCTCATCGAATACATATTTATTGTATTACTATGCCAATCTCCTCCAGAAACTAATCTTACTTTATCCTGTCTTATTGCATATTTTCCTGCCACAGTTAATCTCTGAGTCCAATCATAAATAGCTTCTACTGTATATAAGTGAGCTTTAAAATTAAAGTCTGTTGAATCTCCTACAGTTCCAGATCCGTTTGTATCATAGATATAGTTCCATCTTGATATTAAATTTAACCTATCATTAAATACTGGTCTATAACCAAACCCTAACCCTAACTCGTAGAACTTATCATCACCATCGAAAGTTCTAGATAAGTACTCATTATTATCTTTCTTCAAAGTATAGCTATCACCATCTATTGAAACATAGTTAGCTTCTCCAAATATTGTATACTCTGGAGTCGGTTTCCATTTTGCGTTATTAATAAATGCCCAACTAGAAGATGACCTAGCTCCTGAATCTCTACCATACTCAAGTCTATGCTTTGAATATAGCTCTTCAGTTTCATATCTCAAGCTAGTTCCTAAATTATTTCTAGTTACTTTTCCATCTTCAATGTCCACATCTCCTCTTTCATATAGGAATCCTAAGAAAATATTTTTTTCATATTCATAATCAACACCATAACCTTGCAACAATCCTTTTTCTGAATAATTTTTCATTATACTATTCTCTTGGAAAAGAGTTACTCTATCACTGTATAGGAATCTTTGTCCTATTGTTAAATCTTTAGTTGTATCATCTTCATTTTCATGTGTATAACCTGCATATATCTCATAATCAGGACTATACTTATAACCTATAGTTACTTCTGCTGCTTCTCCTCTATTTCCAGTAGTTAAAGCACCTCCAAGTTCTAATTTCTCTGTAGGTGTATATTTTCCTCCAACGGTTATAGAATTATTTGGTGCATACCCTTTGTCCCGCCAAACAGAAGATTGTAATTTTAAATATCCGTCTAGCTCTTCATTAAATTTATACCCAACTCTTGTACCTAAAAGAACAGCCTCACCGTTATCTAAATCCTCACTGTTTAATGTTACTAATTCTGACTCATCCTCTTTTTCTTCTACATACTTAACTTCAAATCCAATATCTAATTTTTCTGTCACTTCTCTATTTATTCCTAAAGAAATCTCCTTTTGCTCTTGGAAACCTTCTTTTTTTCCGAGATCATCAAAATCAGTTTCTTTATATTTTGTAGCTTCTGTAAAGAGTAGAGTTTTCTCATTAATTTTATGCTCTGCTCTAAAACCAATCTCCTCTTTTTCTAAACCACTAGCCTCTGACGCTGTTGAGAATTCCTTATCTTTTCTAGAATACCAAAAAAGTAAATTGTCATCTAAATTAAACTTTTCACTATAATCACTTGGTGCTAAACTTGCCTCAATATAATAGGCTTGACCTTTTCCATTTTCATTTATTATTGGTTGCTGAATAAAATCATAACCACCATTATATGAAAACCAATTTGAATCTTTAGTTAGCTGATTTCCTTCACTTTCCGAATATTCTCCTTTAATATACGTTCCATTAGATTTTTTCAGTGTTAAATCTGCACTTTTCAATTCATAGTCTGCTAATGAACCTTTTCTATTTTCTTTAACATAAGTTCCACCAACACCTATATTATCAGTTAGCCAAGTTTTACCTCTTCCACCTGCTGTTAAATTTGAAATATTATCTGCTGAAGAATAGAATTCATAATCCGCTATTAAATAAATATTTTTTTCTCCTGATGGAGTATTTTTTACTATATCTGTATTTTTTTCTGAGAAGTAGTTTTGACTCAGAGGTTCTGAAAGAATAACTCTTCCCGACAGCTCATTTATTGTATAGTCTGCCCCTTCTGTTAGAGTTACTCTATCTAGAATTCTACCTGTTTTCTTATCTTTTATTTCTATTGTTAACTTTGCACTTCCTATTACTATATCTCTTTCACTCAAAGCGTAAATACTTCCTCCAGTTCCCAAGAAAGAATCTCTTTTATAGCTTGTGTCAGGATTAGCTGCAAAGACTTCTATGTGGTGTTTCGATTCTCCAAATGGATTTATCTCCAAACTATTGTATTCACCTCTAGCTCCATAAAGACTACGATTATAATTATTAAAGAATCCTGAATCTAAACCTGTTTCATAGTTCCCCCATAAAACTTGAGATTTATCCCAATCAACTCTTAAATACGCCTTACCCTCAGTTTCAACATCATAATAACGTTCTGATTCATCCCCATAGTCAAACGGTAAATATTGTCTATCAAGCTTTCTAAAAATAGCATTTTTATCTCTCATATGGAAATCACTAAACATATTTTTTATTTCATCTTCCCAAGTATCAGCTTGAGCTGTTATTTTATATTTATCTTTTATTCCTTTGTAATAAAAAGCTAATCTTCCAGTATTGTAATAGCTCTCTCTAAAATCCGGATCATTTTGAAGTATTGAATCGCTTCCTGATACTTTATTATTTCCTAAAGTAAAATCCGCTAAAGCTACTAAATATTGATAATTTTTAACTGTCTCAACTTCTATTGGATAGTGTTTATGTTTCCCATCCTTTTCTATTTCAAAATTATATACTTTTGAAGTTTCATCTGAAACAGTTTCATAAATAAAATCACCTGTAGAATCTAAATCAATATTTTGATTATCAATTTTTACTATTGATTTTGGATCAATATCCCTACCGTAGAATCTAATTTTAGATCCTACGATGGGTATATTTTGTAAAGCCAAGTCATTTGTTCCATAGACTTTCTCTTTTAGTGAGCTATCATCTTCGTTCGTTTTTTTCATTACCATATCGTTTAAATTTAGTGTCTTTATATCTGTTTCATCATAAGTTCCATTTTCACCATAAACTCTAAGAACATAATATAGTTTATTTACATTCTTTAAGTTTTGATTTTTTGAAACTAAACCATCCCATACTATTGGAGTATTAAAATCTATTCTATCTCCAATTACTTTTCCTATAGGATTTCTTCTTAATATATCCCCTTCTTTATATATTAGCAGTTCATAACTTTTAATACTTTTATCATAGTTTGTATAGGTATAGAAAATAACCTCTTCTTTTATATTCCCCATTCCGTCAACCAAAACATATGGTTTCGTAAGTATATTCAATCTTGGATCTACTGCTACTGGATCTACTATACTATAGATAACACCTCTTCTATTTTCTAAAAAAGCTCTACCTTTATATGTTAAATCCTCTGTTTCTGGTAATCGATTTGCTTCTATGAAAGGTGAGTCGAGTTCCAGTTTCTGGAACTCAACACCTCTTACATTTTCTTCTGAATCACTCCAATTTTCATTTTGCAAATTTTGAGTTGATACTGTTTCAATTATTTCATACTCATCAAAAGAGTTGGGAGGTTCAACTACTTGAGCACTTGCTGTTGAAATTATCAATCCTAGTAAAATCAAACGTATACTCCAGTTACTTTGTAAGTGATTACTCATCTATATCGCCTCCTTTTTGCTTTGAATATATTGAACTTTTACTTTTTCATCACTCAAATAATCCTTTAAAGCCTCTAGCAGTTTCTCTCTTCTCTTTTCATCTAAATCCTTATTCCCACTTCTATTTAACTCAACTAATAAGTGGTCTTTAGATTTTAATTTTTTCATAATTTCATCGAAAAGATCTTTATAAACAACAGGCTTTATCTCGGCTGAACTTTCATAGAATAAGACTCCTGGGAAAATTCTAACTCTCAACAATCTTGTCCCATCTGCTTTTGACTCATATGTTGTTCTAGGTAAAACTACTCCAAAGTTATATTTTATCATCGTTGTTCCTAATCTTTGAACTTTTGGATTTTCTGTTGTAAATATACTTCCAACAGGCAATGTTGTTGCATCAACTTTTAAAATATAATTTTTACCTTTTTTATCAGAAACTTCAGGTATATGGAATCTTCCGTATTGATCTGTTATTATTACTAACCCTTCAACATTGGCAACTCTTACTCCTGGAATTCCTTCCTCTATCAATCCTGTGTTTATTACAGTAATCTTTTGATAGTATTTAATTTTATTCTCTTTATTTTTATTAGTTGCTTTTTTCAATATCTGTCTTCTTACAACGATATTTTGTGACACCATACCTTTAGCTTTTAAACCAGTATGATTACTTACAACTCTATTGTCTTTTGTTAGAGTTATATCTGTTCCTTCTGCTGTAGTAACTCTAATATCTCCTAAGTTTGAAATATCAGTTAATCCCGTGTAAATTTCAACTCTACTCTTCTCTAAATCTTCTCTTTCACTCATTCTACCATGTAGAACCTCTTTTAACTTTATTCCTCTTTCTAAAGGAACACTCTGATCTTTAATAGCTTTTGTAATACCATCAACTATATAGTACGTACTATTTGGAACATATGCATTTTCTGGAATATCTTGTTTTATTGATATTTCTGTTGCTCTATTGTCATCTTGAATTCCGTCCCCGTCTCTATCATGGAATACTTTTCCAATTACAGTTGTTGTTTCAAATAATGGATCTTCAACTACATCAACTTCTGCTACATCTTCATTCGAAACTGGTTTTCCTGATGTATTCGTTACAACTGCCACATTTTTATAAGTTCCTCTTACAACTCCAATAGATACTTTTGTTAAGTAAACAACTTCAATTTGCTCTTTACTTTCTAAATCAAACGGTCCAATAACAATAGTATTCCCTTCATAAGTAACATCTATAGTCCCAACTTTCTCTCCATTTTTGATTATTCCTAAAGAATCATCAACATATTTAAATCCAGCTGGTGGGGTATCTTTTATTTTAAGATTTTTAATAGGTTGACTCTCGTTATTTGTAATTACTAAGCTATAAGGTACAAATTTCCCTATCGATGTTTCTTTTACTCCAGCCTCTTTATCTATCGACACTAAAGGCTTTTTAACTTTTACCTCTGCTTCTGCTTCTATTTCAGGTAATCCAACAATAGCTACTTTAGCTATATTTCTAACTTTTTGTACATTTAAATCTAATGATGTTTTAGCTCTAATTGTATATGTTAGAGTTTCACCTGCAGCTATTTCAGCATCAGTAATATTTAAATTAATATTTGGACCTGGAATAGTTCCTATTAGTGAATTAGGTCCTGCAACTCCTGTTATAGACCAACTTGTATAAGCTGGTATCTTTGAACCACTATTTGATAGCTCTGTCATTTCAGATATATTGTCTATTACAGTGAAGTTTAATGCTCTTGTTGATCCACTATTTTTAACTTCTATAGTGTATTCTATCTCTTCTCCTAATAAAACTTGATCTTGCTTTGCTACTTTCGTTAACTCTAGTTGCATAGCTTTTCCAATCACATCAACAGTTGCACTTACAGGTGTCTCTAAATCAAATCCACCATCATTTTGCTGATCATAATTTGCTGATGCTGTATTTGTTATTTTTTCACCACTTTTTAATGAAACATTATTTTTTACAGTTGCTTTTATTACTACTATTGCTTCTGTATCAATTCTTGATATTTTGATTTCAGAAGTTGAGCCATTGATATCTCCAGTGTAAGCTATGTCGCTTTCACCTTCTTTTACAGAAACTATTTTAATTGTTTCCGGATCAAACAATGCCTCTCCTAGTTCATTTTTAATCTCAGAAATCTTATCAATCAACTGTACATTAAACACTATTTTATCTGTTTTTAATTTAATTGTGTATGTAACCTCTTCACCATTTACAATTTTATCATCAGATTCTAACTGGGTAAGTACAGTTTTTTCTATAGCTATCACTGGTTTTCTTGGAGTTGACGTCACTTCAGATTCTAAGTTTTTATCTTCTCCAAAACCATCTTGACTTAAAATTTTAGCTTTAGCTATATTTACTATACTACCAACTATCGAATCTTTAACTTGAACTTCTATTATATAAGTTATTTTTGATTTTGGTTTCATATCTAACTTATCTACTATATTTCCTTGAGCCGTTTCAATCGGTGTAACTCTTACTGAGTTTTCAGGTTCAATTAATCTAGTTATAGTTGCTTCTGGTTCAAATGGATAAACCATCTCTCCTAGGTTATTTAGAGATCTAATATCTTTAATGATATCAGTACCTTCAATTCCAACTATATTATTATCTCCAGAATTCTCTAAAGTTACTATATAAACTAATTTCTCTGAAGGATTAAACTCTTTTAAATCTACTGTTTTAGTTAAACTAACTTTAGGTATTTGAGCAAAAACATTTACTTTTGCTTCGATAACCTCTTCTTTTTCTCCTACTTTAATACTTAAAACAGCTTTATTTTGTATTATAGATACTGCTTCTGTCGACACTTTTATTTTTGCAACAAATGTAATTGTGCTTCCATTTTTTATATCTATTTCAGCTTTTAAATTTGGATTATCTTCTAATATTACAATTGAGTTTTCAGAATCTGAAGATACATACTCAATCGATAAAGTTCCATTCTCAAATGCTGCTCCTAAGTCTCCATTTGGATACAGTTTAGTCTGAACTTCTGTAAACATATCAGTTAATATTGCATTTCTAACCCATCCATCTCCATTATTACTTACAACTATAGTATATTCAATCTCTTCTCCTGGAGAATATAGATATGTTGATGTATTTGGTAATAATGTTTTCGTCTTAACTGTTTTTGTCAATCCAAGAAGTCCAATTTTTCCAGTTGAAACAGCTTGTTTTACTATCTCTTTTTCTACTGCTCCGCCTTCTCCTTGTTCAGTGTATTTACCTACCGCTGTATTTACTAGCGTTCCAAATACATTAGGTTTTGTTACTGCTGATAACTTCAATACCACTTCGTCTCCAACTCCTAAATCTAGTACTGCTTTATATGTATCTCCTGCAGCTGAGTCTTTAACTAACTCCTCTTTTAAGGCAGATGTTGATGGTATTTCTAAAGAAACTCTTTGCCAAGATGCGAACGCTAATCCTGTTGATGAGCTTTCTCCCGCTATCTCTCCTACAACTTTTCCAATTTCATCAGTTAATACAAAGTTTGGTATTATTGATAACCCTGGATTTTTTATTCTTATTGTATATTCTAATGTATCTCCTGAGTTATATTCTGCTTTATCCACAACTTTTGTTAATTCTGGTGTAGATTGAGCACTTTTAATAATCGCTTCTCTCTCATAACTCTCTTTGCTATCTGGATAACTAAATGATGCTATATTTTTTATATCACCATATATATTACTTTCCGCTATTCCTTTAATCTCTATTATTACTTTTGATGCTTTTCCTAAATCTACTATTAAATCTACTATATCTCTTCCCTCTTCTAAAGAAAGTAAGCTATTTATATTTGAGTTTTCTAAATCGCCTTCTACTCTTGATGTTATCTTCCATCCTGGTTTAAAGGCTAGTGTAGTTCCTCCTCCTATTTTATCTGCTACAATAGTACTTATGATATCTCTTATTGTTATATTATTCGCTACATTTTCAGTAGAGATATTCTCTAGTACAACTCTAAATCCAATCTCTCCATTTGGAACATATGTTGGATTTATCGCTTCTTTTGTTAATCTTACATCTCCTGGATTAGTTTTAGAAACAACATCTCTTTCTAACTTTACTAATCCCTCTGGTCCAACATACTCTACATAACCTGTATTTACTATATCTCCTACAACATCATCCTCTACAACTGCTGTTACTGTATAAGTTAATACGTCCTCTGGTGATATATCTATCTTATCGTTTATATCTATATTCGACAAATTAGGCGCTTGATTGTATATTGTTCCTGTTCCTTTATCACTTCTACTTACTGTCCAAGATTTAAATGCTATCACTTGACTTTCATCCAATCCTGTCGCTTTTATTTTCGAAATTTCATCTACAAAACTTACATCATTTATGAATGTTTTACTCTTGTTAGTTATCTTAAGTTCATAAACTATATTTCCACCTTGAACATAGTCAGTTCCACCTATTATTGTTTTAGTGAATTCTAAAACTCCTTTTTCTGGATCTATTTCTGGTGTTTCAGATGTTTTGTCATTTGCTGTCGCAATATTTTTAGGTATAACTCCTGTTGCTTTTGAGTTTATTTTCCCTGTTATTAATATTGTAACTGTATCATTCACATCTATATCCGCTACTAAATCTATATCACTATTTTCAGCAACAGTATTCGGTGTTATTATTGTTGTTGCCTTTTCAGATGAAATTGATACCGTCCAGCTTTCAATTGCATTTTCTAAGCTTCCTCCAGCTGTTTCTACTTTTAATTTTGAAATTTCATCTTTTATGATTACGTTCTTCGCTAATCCTATTCCACTATTTTTCACCTTAATTTCATATTCGATAGTATCTCCAGCTTTATATTTTTGTCCTGTAAACGCTACCCCACCTAAAGTCTTTATATTTTTAAGAACTGTTACGTCCCCTGGCGCTGAAGGTGTTTTTACTGAATCTGAAACTGGTATGTCATTATGTGTAGCTACTGCAACGTTTTCTATATCTGCAAAAGGAACCCCATTTTCGACATCTCCGATTGTAACTTCAGCTTCTATAGTAACCTCTACTGTTTCTAGTGGATCCATATCTACTATTGCCTCTACTGGTGTTGTAGAGAACTCTGTTGGTAAATATGTTCCTATCTCTGATCCTTTATCATTTTTAACGCTGATTACCTTCCAATTTTTAAATGGTAATATTGTCTTTCCAGCTATATTTGTACTTACTGGAATATTATTTAAAGAATCTGTTATTAATACTTTTTCTAAATGAATATTCGATTCATTCTTCGCTTTTATTATATAAGTTAACTTTTGACCTGGCGCATAAGTCGGCTCTAAAGTTTCCTTTATGATAGAGATCATTCCCGGAATAGGTTTTGTTTCAACCTCATTACTATCAACTGGTGGTTTCTCTCCATCTTTAAATTTAGCTTTATTTCTTAAAATTGATGTTACATCCTCTTTTAATTTAGCTACTATTGTAAATGTAACCTCACTTAAAGGTGCTATGTCAACTTTAGCGAATAAATCTGTACTCTCTGGTAGTATTTCAGGATTTATAAACGAGAATTCTGAAGTTTTAGTTGCAGTAATAGTCCAAGATAAGAATGCGCTTACATTTAAGTTCTCATCTTTTATTTCTGAAATTTTATCTTCTACTATTATCTCATTTGCCCATCCTAATCCAGCATTTTGAAGCAATACTGTAAACACTAATGTATCTCCATCTTCATAAACATTTTTATTTATTGTTTTTCTTATGAATAATTCTGATGATTTTCCAGTTGTTTCAGCGTTAGCTTCTAATTTTTTCTCTGTATTTTGTCCGTCTCTATAAGTTAGTAATACTAAGTTATCTATTTTACCGTAAGCTCTTTCATCTAAAACTCCTCTTAAAGTGATTATAATCTTATCTGATGGAGCTATATCTAGCTTTGCTTTATAAGTATCACCATCTGTAATTTCTGATACTACTGATGAAGTTACTGGTACAGATGTCAACTCTCTTGTCCATGAAGTAAAAGCTAATCCAGTTCCTGGAGCTGCTATTCCTACTAAAGTTGTTTCTAAAGCTCCTATTGCATCTTCTAATTCAACTCCTATTGCAGCTCCTATTCCTGTATTTTGTATTTCAATTGTATAAACAATTTCATCCTGTGGTCCATACTCTGGTGTATTTACATTTTTTACTAATGTTAATACAGGATCCTTTGGTTTTATTACTGCAGTAACTTCTTTATTCTCATTAGTATCAGGATATTCATAGCTTGCAGTATTTATTATATCTCCATATATTTTATCTGCTGCTGTCCCTCTAATTTGAATTATAATTTTTGTATTTTTTCCAATATCAAGGTTCACAGCATTTATATCTCCTGTTGCTGGAATTGAAGTGGCATCTGTATTCACAGTATCTCCTACAACCTGATAAGTTATTGTCCAAGCGGGGTCAGCTTTAAATGCTGGTACTGGATTTGATTCTCCAATTTTATTTACTTTTACTTCGCTTATTAAATCTGTTAATTTTAAATCATTTATTAAGTTTGCTGAAGTATTTTCTATTACAATATCAAATCCTATCACGCCACCAGGAGAATAAAACTCTTCATATGGTGACTTTGTAATACTTGCTAAACCTATTTTTGAATCTGATTCTACACTTACTGGTCCTAGTACAGGTGTCTCAGTTTTGTTTTTCTTATACGTTCCTGTAGTTGTATTTATTATTTTTCCAACTATATTATCATTTATAATTGCAGTAATTTTGAATTTAACTATATCTCCTGGAGCTAAATCCATAGTCTCATTTAAATTAACATTATTTTTAGGATAAGTTCCACTAAATATAGTTTCTGGCTTTAAGTTAGACATCTCTATTTGCCAGTTTGGTTTAAATGCTGTAACTTCAATTCCTGCTAAATTTAAAGCTTTTACATCACCTATTAAATCCACTACATTTACATCATTAAGCCAAATCTTATCGTTTGGATTAGAAACTGTAACTTCATAAACTATTGTATCCCCTGCACTGTATTCAGATTTATCTAATCTAGAGTCTTCCACAACTATTTTTTTAGTTAAACTCGGTGCTGTTCCTACTTTTGGAGGAATAGGTGGTGTAACTTTATCCTCTCCATTTATTATTGCAATATTTGGAGAAATAGTCCCAATTGCATTAGTTGCAACTGTTGCCTCTATTATAAAGTTTACATATTTATCAGGTCCTAAATCAACGATATCATCTATCACTGCTGGACTTGATAATGGATATGTTCCATCAACTTTAGCTGCTGGTGATTTATCTAAGGTTACTGTCCAAGTACTAAATGCTGACCCTACTGCTCCTCCTGCTAACTCTGTAACCACAGATGCTATATCATCTTTTACTGTTATATTATCTGCAACTCCATTTCCAGTATTTCTTAGACCTATTGTGTAAACAACTTTATCTCCTGGAGAATAAGTCATTCCTGATGTATAAGGTACTCCTGCAATACTTGTTATTGTCTTCGTTCTTTCTAATACTGGTGGATAAGGAGTAAATATTACTTCGTTAGAGTTTTCTGTTATCAGATTTCCACCTGCTAACTCTACTATTATTGAAGCTGTATTTTTTATAACTGATTGTGGGAAGTTCAGATTAGTTTCATCCCCCTTTGTTATTTGAGCTCTAATCGTAACAGTTACTTTTTCCCCAGCCTTCAAGCTTGTTTTAACTGAAATATTTTCTCCTGATGGTTGTGTTGCTATTCCCGATGGCTGAGCACTTATTGGTCCTGCTGTTCCATCAGAATAAATAATACTATCTATTGACCACTGAGAATATGCAGGAATATTAGCTCCTCCACTTCCACCAACTAAAATTTGTTGTATATTATCAATTATCTCAAAATTATTTATTGCATTTTCACCATTTTGAACAACAATTTGATATAAAATAACGTCATCTAACCAGTATTGAACTGGATTTGCTGTAAACCCTGATCTTTCTCTTAGGTTATTTTGTAATTTAGTTATTGTTAAATCTGTTACCTTTGGAGTTGTTATAACCTCATTACTTAATTTTGGATCCGTTGTTGGATTAGTCGGATTATTTGGATCATACTGATATTTTGCAATATTTTTTATATCAGTTGTTGTATTTGGTTTTAATTTTGCTACTATTGTAAACTCTACTGAAGAAAGAGGTGCCAATGAAACTTTCGCATCTAAATTGCTATTTGGTGTCAATGTTGTAGAACTTATTAACTCTGTACTACCAAGTATAACCTTATCACTTCCAGCTACTTTATTTGCTACTATTGTCCATGACTCAAATGCACCAACAGATGCTCCGCCTATCTCTGCTAAAATTCCAGATATATCATCTGTAACTTTTATTCCATTTGCCCAACCTGTTCCTGTATTTCCAACAACAACTTTATAAGTTAAAGTATCCCCTGAAATATATGTTGCTTTATCAACTGTCTTTAATATTTGTACAATTGCTGGTAAGGGATTTACTGTTGTAGTATTGTTTGTTTTATCTTCACTAAATTCATTTCCTGATGAATCTAAAACTTTAGCTATGTTTGTTATCTTCCCTGCTGCTAGAGGATTTAGTGTTGCTTCTATTACTATAGTAACAGTATCTCCTGGATAAATATCCCCAGTTGCTTTAAATCCATTAGCATATGTAGTATCTCTAGTTATAATTGTAGCTGAATTTGTTTTTGTTAGAGTTACCACATTAAAGCTATCTATAGCTTTTCCAACTCCTCCAGTTGCTAATTCTGTTTCAATTAGTTTTAAATCATCTATTATCGTAACATCATTTAAATAACCTGTTCCTGTATTTTTTACAACAATTGTATAGATTAATTTTCCACCTACTGTATACGATTCTTTATTTACAACTTTGCTTAAATCTGCAATTCCTGGGGCTGGTGTCAACGTAACTGTTTTTGGTCCTAAATCAGTTCCATTATAAGATGCATTTCCTGTATTTACTATATTTCCAATTGCTGTAGTTGCTGCCTTTCCTTTTATTCTAACAACTACAATCTCTCCTGGTCCTAAAGTAACTTTTCCTGCACTTATATCTACTCCATTCGTAATTCCTGAAGTTGCAAATTTAGTGCTATCTCCACTAACACTTACAATTTCATAAATCCATCCCGATTGGAAAGCTGGCACTTGTCCTCCATTTGAAGAATCAACTTTTATAGTACTTACCAAATCACTTAAATTAATATCTTTTGCAATTGCATTCGTACTTGTATTGCTAAGAACCAATCTAAATCCAATATCTCCACCTGGAGTATATGTTGTACTTCCTGTTATTAAAGGAACTTTATTAAATTCAACAACTGCTGTTCTAGGATTAATTTTATCGCTTGGCTTCTCCACGTTATCTATTTTTGCAATATTTACAATCTCACCAGCTGCTAAACTAGATGTTGTTGCTTTTATTGTAATTTCAACTTTTCCGCTTGGTGCTATATCCACTTCTGTATTGATATTCGTATTATCCGCCAAAGCATTTTGTAAAATTGTCTGACCGTTAAAAGCCGTATTACTATGAGTTATAAGGCTTGTTATTGTCCAGTTTGCAAAAGCTTGTCCTTGGCTACCATTTAAAAGAGTCGTCTTAATATCACTTATCAAATCAACTATTTTTATATCATTACCAAAACCTTCACCAGTATTTTCTATTGTAATTTTATACTCTACAACTTCGTTTGGCCCATAAATTTTATTCGCTGGGGCTATTAGCTCTTTTTTAGAAGATATTATTGGCGCCTTTGGGTTTATTGGATTACTTGGATAACTTACTCCATTTACTATCGCAATATTTGCCGGTATAGTTCCAATTGCTGATTTCACAATATTTCCTGTTATTGTATATACAATTTTATCTTTCGGTGCAAAATCAACTTCAACTTGTAAATTCGTGCTACTATTACCAGCTGATGGTTTAATATCTGTTAAAACTGGCTTTGATAATGTGTTAGTAACCACTGGAGATGAAATTGATATATTTTCAAGTCCTTTTCCTGTTGCATCTCCAGTTAAGCTAGTAACTATTGCATCAAGATTATCTCCAATAGCTAAGTTATTGAAGAAGCTACTTCCTATATTTTCAATTTCAACTTTATACTCTACAGAATCTCCTGGAGCATAAGTCATTCCTGCTACAAAATCTACTCCATTTAGTTTCGTTAGAGTTTTCTTAGCAGTTATTACTGGTGGTACTGGATTTAAGCTTACATCTTTATTATTTCCATCATAAGTTGATCTGTTTGTAAATCTACCTATAACCGTATCCTTTAATGTCGCATCTATTCTAAACTCAATCCATCCTCCCGGAGCTATCGTAACCGAATTTGGAAGGTTAATTGTTTGATTTAAACCAGCAGATCCTATAGTTGTAACATTCCCACCAGATGTTGTAAAGCTAGCTGTATAACTAGCAAATACATTTGCTGTTGGAATTGCTACTGATCCTGGAGTTTCAGCAATCTCTCCTACTATATTTGCAACTATATCAGTATAAGTCTTTGAAGCACTCGTACCGAATCCAGTGTTTTCAACTCTCATTTTATAAACAACTTTATCACCAGGTAAAAAAGTTGTTTTAACTGTTGTTCCATTTTCTTCAAATACTTGTTTTGTATGATTAATAGTTGGATTTTTCATAAGTGAAGTTACAGCTGATTTCAAACCATTTAAACTAGCTGTATTTGTGATATTTCTAACTGCATTTTCATTTATTTTAGCTTTTATTATATAAACAATCTCTCCACCTGGATGAATATCCATCAATCCTTCTATTTTAGGCTTTGCTGCAGAATTTAAAACTTCTGTTCCTAAAGGGATAGAATTATTTATATCAGCCACTGTTGAAGCTCCTGTTTCACTTAACTTTGTTATTGTCCAACTATCAAAAGCTGGTCCTGTTACTCCTGTTGTTGCGTAGTTCGTCGTAATTGCACCTATTTCATCTAAGAAAGTTCCATTATTTAAAATTCCTTTTCCTGTATTTTTTAGAGTTACTTTATACTCTATAAAACCACCCGGCATATATCTATTTGTTAGAACTGTTGTTCCATCTGGTTTATAGAATTTTAAAACTTCTTTTTTAATTTCAGGTTTATCTATCGATGGTCCTACTTGGTTTGATACTGCATCTCCATCTACAATAGCTGTATTTGTAATAAAACCAACAGCTTTATCTGTTACTTTAGCTTTAATTTTATAAACTATAACTCCACCTATCGGTATATCTGGAGTTGCAGTTAATACTCCTGCAGTTATAATAGGATTTCCTAAATCTGCTTTAAATCCTGTTGCAGTACTGTTAGCTAAATCAACAGTTATATCTGATAAAGCTGACACAAGTGCTCCTGTTGAATCTGTAACTTTAATTACATTGAAGTCATCACTTACAGGTATATTTTGAGCATTACCATTACTATTATTCTTTATAGTTATTGTATATGTTATATATCCCCCAGGCTCATATTTACTAGGTAATACACTCTTTGTATTTTGTAAATTCCATCTAAAAGGAACTGTTACTAGACCGTTATTATTAATAGTTCCAATTGCATCTTTCCGAACTAAACCTTCTATTACGTATTGAACTTTTTCTCCAGGTTTAACATCCACTAAACCAATTAGATTTTCATTATTTGCTGGTCCTACTGTAAAAACAGTTTCTGTTCCATCTGTTTCATTTGTTACAATTTTTGTAACTGTAAATACTCCATTAAATGGATTTCCAACTGTTCCATCTATAAGTGGTACTGTTAAGTCTTTTACAAGCTCATTTATACTCAAATTATTTTGATATCCAGGACCTGTAGAAGTTGCTGTTATTGTATATTTTATAGTATCTACTCCTGGAATATATGTCGACTTATTAACTTCTCTAGTAACTCCTCCACCTGGTGGAACTATGTTATGTTGCACAGAACTTGTTCCGATTAAAGTTGTGCCCTCTAATACAGTTGCTATATTTGTTAGCTGAGTTGTAACGACTCTAGGATTAACTGTCGCAACTATTTTATACGTCATAGTTGAATTACCTGGTATTGTTATAGTATCATTTAAATCTGTCTTTGGACTTCCCAAAACAGATGTTGGATTTGAATTATTTAAATCTCTAAATATATTCCATGTATCAAATGCTGGCTGATTAGGCATATCTGTTACATTTTCAAGTCCTAAATCATTTGCATAAGTTGCTTTTATATTGCTAAGAACATCTTTTACTGTAACTACTTTTTCTGAACCTAATCTATTTATAACATCTATAAAGTAAGTTATTGTTCCTCCTGGTTCAAATATAGTGTTGTTACTTCTTTTCACAAAATCAAGAAGATTTCCTGAGCCTCCATTTTTTGTTATTGTTGCTGATGTCGTTGTTGTTAAATTATTTTGAGTATCTGTTACTTCTACTGTGTTTGAAACTGTATTTCCTAAGTAACTAGCTTTTACTTTAGCTGTAATTGTATACTCAACTTTTCCTCCAGGTGCTATATCTACAACTGCATTTAAATCAGTATTTATAGGATTACTTATCCCTGTTGTCGTTCCTAACCCTGTTGGTGTTCCATTTATCTCTATATTTTCAAAATATGTTGAGTTTAAAATATCTTTAATTAAAGCATCGTTTGCATATCCCTCTCCATTATTACTTACAACAACTTTAAATGATACAGTTCCACCAGGTATAAACGTTCCTGATATTGCTGTTTTAGATACATTTAAATTTGGTAATTTAGGTGTTGTTGTAGCAGAAGCAATTAAACCGTCGGCTTTTGCTGTATTAGTTATTGGACCGTATAAAATATTAGTTGAGGTTGGTGTTTTTAATGTTGCTGTTATTGTATACTTTACAGATCCAGCTGGTGAAATATTAACTGTGTCTACTAAATCAACATTACTAATACTAGTAGTTAATGTTGATTTTGTTTCACTTCCTGTTAGTACAGGAGCTGATATCGTCCAGCTACTAAAAGCTGTTGTTGTTGTACCATCGCTTAAAAGAGCTGCAATAGCTTCTGATACTTTATCTTCAACTTTTATTCCTATAGCAACCCCTGCAGTAGCATCATTTTTTACAACTACATCATATGTTATAGTTGTTGTTCCTCCTGCAACATATGTTGATGTTGGTGTCGTTTTTTCTATACTTATTTTTGAAACTTTTGTCTGTGATCCTTTATCAGAATAAACAGCTCCATTCACTGTTGCTAAGTTTTTAATAGCACCTTTTGCTTTGGGATTTAAAACCGCTTCTATTGTATAAGTTATTCTTCTGTTTGGTCCTAAAATTGCATTTGTTATATTTATATCTGCTGTTGGTGAATACGTTCCTGCACTTGTTGGATCTAAAACACTATTTACAAGTACTGGTGTGCTTCCAGATATATCATATATTTTCGAAGTTATATTCCAAGAATTAAATGCAGGTCCTGTTGTTCCATCTATTAACTGAGCTGTTACCAAGCTTAGCTTATCTGTAATCATTACATTAGTAGCATATCCATCTCCTGGATTATCAACATCTATTGTGTAAATTAGTGTTCCTCCTGGAACATATTCTGTAGTATTAACATTTTTAGCTACCTCTAAAATTGGAGTAGACATTTTTACTCCAGGTCCTGTTTCTACAACATTGTCTCCTGCTATTGTTGTACTATCTTGTATTAAACCAACAGTTGTAAGTTTTGTTTTTGCTTTTATTTCATAAACTATACTTCCATTTGGTCCAATATCTGCTGTTAAAATCAAATCTCCTGTATTATTTGTTGTATTTACTGTTCCAGATGCTGTTCCTACTCCTGATGTAGATAGAACAGATAAATCCCAACTATCAAATGCTGGAGCTAACGATCCATCTATTTGTGTTGCCTTTATTGAATTTATCAAATCTGTTATAGTAATATCATTCATAAAATTGTTATTTGGATTAGTTACTGTTATATTATAAGTTATAACATCTCCTGGTTTGTATTCTATCTGTGTTGGAACTTTTGTTATAACAACAGTACTATTATTTGCCAAAGCAACAGGTGTTGTTGTAACAGTCGCTGTTTTTTGTAGAACATTATCTTTCTTTAAATTAGCAACATTTACTATATTACTAATTGCAGAATCTTTTGCTACTGTTGTTATCGTATAAATTATACTTTCTCCAGGGAAGACTGATACTATATCCAATAAATTTGTATTAGATGTAGTTCCTCCGTTAGTTACTATAGCTGATAGAGATTTTGTTGACCCTGCAGCCAAGGCCGCATTTACAGTCCAAGTATTAAGTAATCCTGAAGATGCTACATCTGTAGCTGATGAAGTTCCATTATTCCCAAGTCTTCCTGTTATATTTGCCAATAAATCTTCTACTAGATAGTTTGAAGCTATTCCTGTTCCTGTATTTCTAACAGTTACTGTATAAGTAATTGTTTGTCCAGGTCTATAACTCGTTGGGTTTTGAGTTTTAGTCAAATTCATTACTGGCGCTACTGATGTTGTGCTTATTGTCGATACTTTTTCAACATTATTTCTATCAGTTGCTTTTGCTGTATTATCTATTGCTCCCACAATATCATCATTTACTTTTCCTGTTATTGTATACTCTACAAACGAATTTGTAGCTATACTTACATCTGTAGCTGATAAATTGCCTGTTGGTGAGAATAATCCTGCACTACTACCTCCTGATGCAGTCGCTGTTGTTGTTATTGTTCCTGGTACAAAAACTGATTTTACAGAACCATTCGCCGCAGTTGCTGTAATCGTTGAAAGAATATCCTCAATTTTCATTTTTGTAATTCCAACAGTACTTGAATTATTCTGAACTCTTACTTTATATGTTAAGTTTTGACCCGGTGTATAATTTGTTGTTGTAGTTGTCTTTATAATTGAATAGTCGTAAGTTGCTAAATTTAAAGTCAAAGGTAGTGAGCTCTCTGTTTGACCTCTCACTGTAGTTGTTGCAGTATTAACTATTGGAGTAGTTACCCCTGCTTTTACATTTGCAGTTATTGTATATTCTACTTTTCCTAAAGGACTAATCTCTATTCCCGTCGCAATTAAATTTCCAGAAGGTGAAAAACTTCCTGCTGTACTTGATCCTGTACTAGTCGCAGTTATAGTTGCCCCTGTTAAATCAGATGGTAAAATATCCTCTACTTTAAAATCTTTTATTGTAGTTGTTGAACTTGTATTTGTTATTGTTACCTTATAAGTTACAACTCCCTCTTTTTCGTAATAAGCTATTGGTGATGTCTTTCCTATTGTGTATGTGTAAGGAACTCTTGTTAAAGTAATATTTCCAGTTCCAATAGATGTATTGTTAGTTTCTTTTACAGTTACAACTGGAGTTAATTGACCATTTACCAAATTATTTACAGTTCCTCTCACGAAATACTCTACAAATCCTCCTACTGGTATATCTACACCATTAACTGAAAAATCACCATTTAATGGTACGCTCCCCGTTATAGCACCTGAACTACTACTACTAACTTGGTTTACCAAATTAGAAAAAGCCGCTCCTGAACCTCCTCCATCTAACGTTGAAGTTATTCCACTCAGCGGCGCTTCTATTTTTATATTTGTTAATGCTGTTGGTCCTGGATTAGTAATCCGTACCTTAAATCTTAATGTTTCTCCTGTGTCATACTCATTTGATTGTACAACTCCCGATGTATTAACTTTCTGAATTGTTACTACTGGAGCCGCCAATAAAAATATAGAATTTAATAAGAAAATAAATAGTGCTGAAAACCGTTTATATGTCCCCGTTGTCCCCATAGTTCCTCCTTAATATTTTTATACGTTTCAAAATATATTCTTTATGTTCTCTTTCATTCCTTTTTTCTATTTCATTATTTTGGAAATATTTATCAAAAATATAAAAACATCGAAGCAATTTATTAAAGTTTCAGATGAGCGTATCCTACAAATATATCGTGCATTAAAGCCTTACTGTGTTTTGCAACTTTGTTTAGCAGCACTGTAGCACCTTTAAAGAGCACCACCATTTTTT